>NZ_CAURTV010000016.1:0-51657 GCF_963527515.1 uncultured Cellulomonas sp.
GTCGGGCTGTCGCGGCGGAGCACCGCGACGGCGACGAGCCCGACCACCCAGCCGTGCGCCACGCCCCAGTACGGTCCGGCCCAGAGCGCGGACGGCAGGTCGGTGCCGACCGTCCCCGGCCCGAGCGCGGCGGTCACCAGCTGGCCCAGGACGGCGCCGACCACCGCGGCGAACCAGCACGCCAGCACCACGGTGGTCCGACCGCCCGTGCGGGGACGCAGGACCGCGGACGTGAGCAGCCCGACGACCGCGGCGACCACGGCGGCGCCGGCCAGCCCCGCGAGCACCAGCCGAGGGGTCCCGGTGTGCAGGAGCGACCCCCCGGTGGTGGGCACCAGCAGCTCCGCGAGGACTCCGGCGCCGGACGGCCCCTCCAGCGTGGCGCGCACCGCGCCGCTGAGCAGCCACCCGACCGCCGCTACCAGCGCGGCGGCGCCTGCGGGGGGAATTGTCCGGGTCCGAGGCATGGCCGCGACCGTAGCAGCGGCCGCGTCGGCACCGCGAGGAGCGTTCAGACCGGCGTGCTCAGGGGTTGCAGCGCTCACTGATCATCTCGAGGACGCCGACCTCGGGCCGCCACGGCTCCAGGTTCCAGGTGGCCTTGTCCGGCGCGCCGAGCTCGTGACACTCCAGCTGCGCGCGCATGCCCGGCGTGTCCGCGTCGGGGGCCTGCGCCACCAGCTGCGCCCAGAGCCCTTCCTGCGCGGCCAGGCTGCCGGCGCGTGACCACGCGCTCGGGGTGACGGCGAGCGAGGTGCCGCCCTCGGCCTCGCCCCACACCGCGCTCTGCACGGCGGTGGCGGCCAGCCAGACGGTGGCCGGTCCCGTCGCGTCGACCGTCAGCCGGGCGACCTCGGGGCCGACAGGGGAGAGGCGGGCGCCCCAGGGCTCGGTGGTCAGACCTGCGACGAACGTCCCGGCGGCGTCGCGGACCACCGCCGACCCGTCGGTGAGCACCGCGAGCACCATGCCCACCGGCGCGGCCACCAGGGCGTCCCCGCCGGGCGCCGAGACCCGGACGGAGCCGTCGTCCTGCCCCGTCGCCGCGACGTCGGCGCCGACCACCGAGAGCGAGACGGCGCCGGAGGTGACCACCAGGCCGGTGGAGCGGACGACGGCGGGATCGGTGACATCGACCGACGGGGCCGCGGTGGGGGTGGGTGTCGGCGTCGGCGACGGGGTGAACTGCTCCGCACCGCCCGGGCTGCAGGCGGCGAGCAGCGCCCCCAGCAGCACCGTCACCAGCGCCGCCTGTGCTCTCACCCTCGGAAACGTACCGGCTCGCAGCCCGCGCCGGACGCCGGTCCGCCCCCGTGTACGCCGCCGGTATCCTGTGCGCGTCTGCCGACGTCGGCTGCGCGGCACCCCGAGCCGGCGCCGAGCCACGGGTCTCCACCGAGGGAATCGATGACCACCGCACCTGCGCGCGCCCCCCAGACCGACACCGTCGACGTCGCCGCGGCGACCCCCGACCAGGAGCAGCCGTTCGCCGAGCTGGGCCTGAAGCCGGACGAGTACCAGCGCATCCGCGACATCCTCGGCCGCCGACCCACGGCGGCCGAGCTCGCCATGTACTCGGTGATGTGGTCGGAGCACTGCTCGTACAAGTCGAGCAAGAACCACCTGCGCCAGTTCGGCGACAAGACCACCGACGCCATGCGCGAGCACCTGCTGGTGGGCATCGGCGAGAACGCGGGCGTCGTGGACATCGGCGACGGCTGGGCGGTGACGTTCAAGGTCGAGTCGCACAACCACCCGTCCTACGTGGAGCCGTACCAGGGCGCGGCCACGGGCGTCGGCGGGATCGTGCGCGACATCATCTCGATGGGTGCCCGACCGGTCGCCGTCATGGACCAGCTGCGGTTCGGCGCGGTCGACCACCCCGACACCGCTCGGGTGGTGCACGGCGTGGTGGCCGGCGTCGGCGGCTACGGCAACTCCCTCGGCCTGCCCAACATCGGCGGCGAGCTGGTGTTCGACGCCTCCTACCAGGGCAACCCGCTGGTCAACGCCCTGTGCCTGGGCGTGCTGCGGCACGAGGACATCCACCTCGCCAACGCGTCCGGGACGGGCAACAAGATCGTCCTGTTCGGTGCGCGCACGGGCGGCGACGGCATCGGCGGCGCGTCGATCCTCGCGTCCGAGACCTTCGACGACACCAAGCCCTCCAAGCGCCCGTCGGTGCAGGTGGGCGACCCGTTCATGGAGAAGGTGCTCATCGAGTGCTGCCTCGAGCTCTACGCCGCGCGCGTGGTCGAGGGCATCCAGGACCTGGGCGCGGCCGGCATCTCCTGCGCGACCAGCGAGCTGGCGTCCAACGGTGACGGC
Source organism: uncultured Cellulomonas sp. (assembly GCF_963527515.1). NCBI lineage: Bacteria > Bacillati > Actinomycetota > Actinomycetes > Micrococcales > Cellulomonadaceae > Cellulomonas > uncultured Cellulomonas sp. Next base: position 2,329 of record NZ_CAURTV010000016.1, read on the forward strand.
GGCATGCACGTGGACCTGGAGAACGTGCTGCTGCGCGACCCGTCCCTGACCGCCGGCGAGATCCTCATGTCGGAGTCGCAGGAGCGGATGATGGCCGTGGTCCGGCCCGACCAGCTCGATGCGTTCCTGGCCATCACCGGCAGGTGGGACGTCGAGACGGCGGTGATCGGCGAGGTCACCGGCACCGGGCGCCTCACCATCGACCACCACGGGCTGCGGATCGTCGACGTCGACCCGAAGACCGTCGCGCACGAGGGACCCGTCTACGACCGCCCGTACGCGCGTCCGGCCTGGCAGGACGCGCTCAACGCCGACACCGTCGCCCACCACCCGCGTCCGTCGACCGCCGCCGAGCTGCGCGCCACGGTCCTGCAGCTCCTGGCCAGCCCGAACCTGGCGTCCAAGGCGTGGGTGACCAACCAGTACGACCGGTTCGTGCAGGGCAACACCGCGCTCGCGCAGCCCGACGACTCCGGCGTCATCCGGGTCGACGAGACCACCGGGCTCGGCGTCGCGCTGGCCACGGACGCCAACGGCCGGTACGCCAAGCTCGACCCGTACACCGGCGCCCAGCTGGCGCTCGCCGAGGCGTACCGGAACGTGGCGACGACCGGCGCCCGCCCGCTGGCGGTGACCGACTGCCTCAACTTCGGCAGCCCCGAGCACCCCGACTCGATGTGGCAGCTGGTGGAGGCGATCCGTGGCCTGGCGGACGCCTGCGAGGTGCTCGAGGTCCCGGTCACCGGCGGCAACGTGTCGCTCTACAACGGCACCGGCGAGCCCGGCCTGATCGACTCGGCCATCCACCCGACGCCGGTGGTCGGCGTGCTGGGCGTGCTCGACGACGTCGCCGACGCCACCGGGTCCGGCTGGACCGCACCCGGGCAGGCCGTCTACCTGCTCGGCACCACCCGCCCTGAGCTCGACGGCTCCGCCTGGGCCGACGTGGTGCACGGGCACCTGGGCGGTCTGCCGCCCGCGGTCGACCTGGGTGCGGAGCGCCGGCTGGCCACCGTGCTGGCGCACGCTAGCCGCGACGACCTGGTCGACGCCGCGCACGACCTGTCGGAGGGCGGCCTGGCGCAGGCGCTCGTCGAGTCGAGCCTGCGCTACGGGGTCGGCGTGCAGATCTCGCTGGACCCGATCTGCGAGCGCGACGGCGTCAGCCCGTTCGAGGCCCTGTTCTCCGAGTCGACCGCTCGGGTGCTCGTCGCGGTGCCCCGCTCGGAGGAGGTCCGCCTGGTCGACCTCTGCACCGCGCGCGGCGTCCCGACCCTGCGCCTGGGCGAGACCGCCGAGTCCTGCTCGCCGGGTGCCGGCACGCCGGTCGACGAGTCCGAGCACGTGCACGGCCCGGCCGTCGAGGTCCAGGGTCTGTTCACCCTGCCCCTGCCGGAGGCCCGCGAGGTCTTCGAGGCAACCCTCCCGCACTGGTTCGGCTGACGAGAACAACGTGGGTGCCGTTCTGCACCCTCGGAACGGCACCCACGTTGTTCTCGCACGGTATTTCCGTCGCGGCGGGCGCCCGGCGCTCCTACCGTCGGGAACGTGCCAGGTGATCTGTTCCGCGTCGTCCGCGCCGACAAGGGCGCGGTCCTCGTGCTGCCCGCGGACGGGCTCGACGACGCCCACGAGCTGCGCCGACTGACGCTCGACCGGGACGGCCTGCTCACCACGGACGACGGCGACCGGCTCCCCCCGACGGTCGGCGACTGGCTGCGCGTCGACGACGCCACGCCCGTCCTGCAGCGCCGGACCACCGCCCTGGTCCGGGACACCGCCGGCGCCACCTCCCGGGTCCAGGCGCTGGCCGCGAACATCGACGTCGTCCTCGTGGTCGAGCACCTGGAGCCGGACCCGGACCTCGGCCGCGTCGAGCGGCTGCTCACGCTGGCGTGGCGGTCGGGCGCCACCCCCGTCGTCGTGCTCACCAAGGCGGACCTGGTCCCCGACCCGGAGGGCATGAGCGCCGAGGTCGCGGCCGTGGCGCTCGCGGTCGACGTGCACACCGTCAGCGTGCCCACCGGTCAGGGCCTCGAAGCCGTCCGCGCGCTGCTGGTGCCGGGCACCACGCTCGTCGTCGTCGGCCCCTCGGGCGCCGGGAAGTCGACCCTGGTCAACGCGCTGGCGGGTCGCGAGCTCATGGCGACCGGCGGGCTGCGGGCCGACGGACGCGGCCGGCACACGACCACGCACCGCGAGCTGGTCCCTCTGGCCGACGGGGTCATGCTCATCGACACCCCCGGCATCCGAGGGGTCGGTGTGGTCGCGGACGCCGACGCGCTGGACACCACGTTCGCCGACGTCGCCGCACTGGTCGCCGCGTGCCGGTTCGCCGACTGCCACCACACCGGGGAGCCGGGCTGCGCGGTCCAGGCCGCCCTCGACAGCGGTGAGCTGCCCGAGCGCCGGTTCGAGAGCTGGCGCCGGCTGGCCAAGGAGGCTGCCTACCAGGCCCGCCGGTCCGACGTCCGGCTGCGCGCCGAGGAGCGGGACCGGTGGAAGAAGATCACGAAGGAGTACCAGCGGGGCCTGCGCGGACCTGGGCGCCCGCGCGGCTGAGACCGGACGCGGAAGCGCATCGACGGGCACCTTGGCGCGCCTAATCGTTTCGGATCGGCCCGAGCGCTCGCCAGACGGCCGTGCCGTCGGGTTTCCTCGACGGGACCGGGGTGCACCGACGTCGACGTGGACGCCGAGCACGCCCCCGACCAGCGTCGCTAGTCCCGAGGAGATCCATGCCCACCCGCAGAAGTGCCACCGCGCTGCTCGCCGCCGCGGCCGTCGCGGTCGCCGGCCTCACCGCCGTCACCGCCGCCACCGCCGCGCAGGCCGCCACCGGCTGCAAGGTCGAGTACCGCGTCACCAACCAGTGGGGCGGCGGCTTCGGCGCTGACGTGACCGTCACCAACCTGGGCGACCCGGTCAGCTCCTGGAACGTCGGCTGGACGTTCACCGCCGGGCAGAAGATCACCCAGCTGTGGAACGGTACGGCCACCACCAGCGGGTCGACGGTCTCGGTCGCGAGCCTCCCGTACAACGGCTCGCTGGCCACCGCCGCGAAGACCAACTTCGGCTTCAACGGCTCGTGGAGCGGCTCGAACCCCGTGCCCGGCTCCTTCGCCGTCAACGGCACGGTCTGCACGGGGACCACCCCGACCGCCACGCCGACGCCGACGCCCACCACCCCGACCCCGACCCCGACGGTGACCGTGACACCCACACCCACACCCACTCCGACCCCCACTCCCACCGCGACGCCCACCCCGCAGCCGACCAGCGGCTTCTACGTCGACCCGGCCACGCAGGGCTACCGGGCGTGGCAGAGCGCCGGTGGCACCGACAAGGCACTGCTCGAGAAGATCGCCCTCACCCCGCAGGCGTACTGGGTGGGCAACTGGGCCGACTCGGCGCACGCCCGGGCCGAGGTGGCCGACTACACCGGCCGCGCCGTCGCCGCGGGCAAGACGCCGATGCTCGTGGTCTACGCGATCCCCGGCCGTGACTGCGGCTCCTACTCCGGCGGCGGCGTCGCCGAGAGCGCCTACGCGGCCTGGATCGACACGGTCGCGTCCGGCATCCAGGGCAACCCGTACGTGATCCTCGAGCCGGACGCGCTGGCCCAGCTGGGTGACTGCAACGGCCAGGGCGACCGCATCGGCTTCCTCAAGTACGCCGCCAAGGCGCTGACCCTGAAGGGTGCCCGCGTCTACATCGACGCCGGCCACTCGTCGTGGCTGCCGGTCAGCACCGCCGTGAGCCGACTCAACCAGGTCGGCTTCGAGTACGCGGTCGGGTTCGCGCTCAACACGTCGAACTACCAGACGACCGCCGCGTCGAAGTCCTACGGCCAGCAGATCTCCCAGCAGCTGGGCGGCAAGAAGTTCGTCATCGACACGTCGCGCAACGGCAACGGCTCCAACGGCGAGTGGTGCAACCCCCGCGGCCGGGCCCTCGGCGAGAAGCCGACGCTGGTCAACGACGGCTCGGGTCTCGACGCCCTCCTGTGGGTCAAGCTGCCCGGCGAGTCCGACGGCACCTGCAACGGCGGCCCGTCCGCCGGCGCCTGGTTCCAGGAGATCGCCCTGGAGCTGGCCCGCAACGCGAGGTGGTGAACCCTCAGCGGTAGACCATCCCCATGAGCTCGCGGACGTCACAGATCGTGGCGTCCGCGAGCTCGTTCGCGCGGGCGTTCCCCTCCTCCAGGATGTCGGCCACCAGTCCCGGCTCCGCCGCGAAGAGCGCGCGGCGTGCGCGCAGGGGAGCCAGGTGGTCGACGAGGGCGTCCGCCACCAAGGCCTTCAGGTGCCCGGCGCCTCGGCTCCCGAGCTCGTCGGCGATCGCCTCCGGCGGGACGCCCGTGCACAGTGAGCCGAGGAGGAGCAGGTTGGCCACCTCGGGGCGCGACGCCGGGTCGAAGGTGATGTGCCGGTCGGCGTCCGTCTTCGCGGACCGGATCGCCCGCACGGTCTCGTCGGCGCTCGCGCGCAGCTCGATGGCGTTCCCACGGCTCTTGCTCATCTTGCGGCCGTCGGTGCCCAGGACCACCGGTGCCTCGGACAGCAGCGCTTCGGGCTCCGTGAAGCACGGGCCGTAACGGGCGGTGAAACGCCGCACGATCGTCCGGGTGAGCTCCAGGTGCGGCAGCTGGTCCTTGCCCACGGGCACCACGGTGGCGTGGCAGAACAGGATGTCGGCCGCCTGGTGCACGGGATAGGTGAGCAGGAGCCCGGACAGCGAGCGCCCCGAGTCGGCGAGCTCCTGCTTGACGGTCGGGTTCCGCTCCAGCTCCGCCGCGCTCACCAGCGACAGGAACGGGAGCATCAGCTGGTGCAGGGCGGTCACCGCACTGTGCGTGAAGATCGTCGCAGTGTCGGGGTCGATCCCGGCGGCCAGGTGGTCGAGCACGATCTCGCGCACGTTCCCGCCGATGTCACCTGCCACCTCCCGGTCGGTGATCACCTGGTAGTCGGCGAGGACGAGGAACGTCTCGACCCCGGAGCGCTGCAGGCGGATGCGGTTGGCCACGGTGCCGAACAGGTGGCCGACGTGCAGCGGACCGGTGGGACGCTCACCGGTGAGCATGCGGGACATGGGGCTCCTTCGAGGAACGAGAGCCGCGCACGTGCCCGGAGACAGAACTGCCCCCGATGCCGCGTGAGCAGCTCGGGGGCAGGACGACCGCGGGCTGCGTCTAGTGCAGCCAGCGCCAGGTCGTCGAGGACATGGGGTGCACAGTAGCGGACCAGGCACAATCGCCCCATGCCTCCGCGCCGCCGCACCGACCCCGCCGACGGGCGCGCCGCGCTCGCGGTGTGGCGCTCCGACCCGGCCGGCGTCCCGACGCCCGCGCGCAGGACCGCGGTCCGGTTCACGCTCGAGGAGCTGGCGGAGGTCGCCCCCGGGAACGCCGTGGAGGTCCGCGTGCCTCCGGACGGAGCGGTGCAGGCGGTGGAGGGTCCTCGGCACACCCGCGGCACCCCGCCGAACGTGGTCGAGACGGATGCCCAGACGTGGCTCGGCCTGGCGACGGGCGCACTGACCTGGGACGACGCCGTGGCGTCGGGGAGGATCCGGGCGTCGGGGGAGCGCGCGGACCTGCGCGAGTGGCTCCCGCTGCAGGCGGCCCGGACCCGCTGACCTAAGATCACGGGGTGCCCGACGACGACCCCCAGCCCGACGTGACGCCCGAGCCGGTCCTCGATGCGCGCGGCGTGCCGATCCCGTCGGAGCAGGAGCTGGCCGCGGTCGCCGAGCCGGCGGTCGTCCGTCACGCCCCGAAGTACGGCGCGTTCCTCACCGCTGGTGCGCTGGTCGGCATCGTCGTCGCCCTGGTCCTGGTTGCGATCATCCGGCCGGCGGCACCGTGGGTGGCGGACGGCTCCGGGTTCATCTCGTTCCTCGACGGCGAGGGTGCCGTCCGCACGGTCATGGCCGTCGCCGGCGCGGTGCTCGGGGCGTTCGTCGGCGGCGCGCTGGCCGTGCTGGCGGACCGGCGCAGCGTCCGCAGGGCGCACTCCGCCGACGTCTGACAGGTGGTCGGGTCCGCGGCGCGCTCGCGGGCGTGTGCGAGCATAGGGACGTGGCCCCCCGCGCAGACGGACGTCTGAACCACGACCTCCTCCCCAACGAAAAAGGCCCCCAGGACGCCTGTGGCGTCTTCGGTGTGTGGGCCCCCGGCGAGGAGGTCGCCAAGCTCACCTACTTCGGCCTCTACGCGCTGCAGCACCGCGGCCAGGAGTCGGCGGGCATCGCCACCTCCAACGGCCAGCAGCTGCTCGTCTACAAGGACATGGGCCTGGTGTCCCAGGTCTTCGACGAGACCGCGCTCAACGCCCTGCAGGGGTACATCGCGATCGGGCACACCCGGTACTCGACCACCGGCGGCAGCACCTGGGAGAACGCGCAGCCGACGCTCGGGCCCACGGCCGCCGGCACGGTCGCCCTCGGGCACAACGGCAACCTCACCAACACCGCCGAGCTGGTCGACCTGGTCGCCGAGCGCTACGGCAGCCAGCGGCGCGGCGAGCTCGCCCGCGGCAACACCACCGACACGGCGCTGATCACCGCGCTGCTGGCGGGGGACCCCGACCACACCCTCGAGGCCACCGCGCTCGAGGTGCTGCCGCGGCTGCGCGGTGCGTTCAGCCTGGTGTTCATGGACGAGCACACCCTTTACGCAGCTCGGGATCCGCAGGGCGTCCGTCCGCTGGTCCTCGGCCGGCTGGAGCGCGGCTGGGTGGTGGCCAGCGAGACCCCGGCGCTCGACATCGTCGGCGCCTCGTTCGTCCGCGAGATCGAGCCCGGCGAGTTCATCGCCATCGACGCCGACGGGCTGCGCAGCAGCCGGTTCGCGAAGGTCGACCGTGCCGGGTGCGTGTTCGAGTACGTCTACCTGGCCCGCCCGGACACCTCGATCGCCGGCCGCTCGGTGCACGCCGCCCGCGTCGCCATGGGCCGACGCCTGGCCATCGAGCACCCCGTCGAGGCGGACCTGGTCATCCCCGTGCCCGAGTCCGGCACGCCCGCCGCGGTCGGCTACGCCGCTGAGTCCGGCATCACGTTCGGCCAGGGGCTGACCAAGAACGCCTACGTCGGCCGCACGTTCATCCAGCCCTCGCAGACCCTGCGCCAGCTCGGCATCCGGCTCAAGCTCAACCCGCTCAAGGACGTCATCCGCGGCAAGCGCCTGGTGGTCGTCGACGACTCGATCGTCCGCGGGAACACCCAGCGCGCGCTCGTCCGGATGCTCCGGGAGGCCGGCGCCGCCGAGGTGCACGTGCGCATCAGCTCCCCGCCGGTGAAGTGGCCGTGCTTCTACGGCATCGACTTCGCGTCCCGCGCCGAGCTCATCGCCAACGGCCTGGGGGTCGACGAGATCGCCGCGTCGCTGGGCGCGGACTCGCTCGGCTACATCTCCCCGGAGGGCATGATCGCCGCCACCCAGCAGCCGGCGTCGCAGCTGTGCGCCGCCTGCTTCACGGGTCAGTACCCCATCGAGCTGCCGCCGGACGACCGGCTGGGCAAGTTCCTGCTCGAGCAGAACGAGCTGCCGCTCGGCGCCCCGGAGGACGGTCTGCTCTCGATCGTGCCCGGCGCCGGTGGCGCGAGCGCCCTGGACCACCCGTGACCGGCCCGCAGGTCACCTATGCCACGGCCGGGGTCGACACCGAGGCCGGTGACCGGGCCGTCGAGCTGATGAAGGACGCGGTGCGCGCGACGCACGGGCCGCAGGTGCTCGGCGGTGTCGGCGGCTTCGCCGGCCTGTACGACGCCAGCGCCCTGCTCGCGTACCGCAAGCCGCTGCTGGCCACCTCGACCGACGGCGTCGGCACCAAGGTCGCCATCGCCCAGGCGCTCGACCTCCACGACACCATCGGGTTCGACCTGGTGGGCATGGTCGTCGACGACATCGTCGTGGTCGGCGCGAAGCCCTTGTTCATGACCGACTACATCGCGTGCGGCCGCGTGGTACCGGAGCGCATCGCCGGCATCGTGCGCGGCATCGCGGCCGCGTGCTCGGTCGCGGGAACCGCCCTGGTCGGAGGGGAGACCGCCGAGCACCCCGGACTGCTGGGTCCCGACGAGTACGACGTGGCCGGTGCGGCGACGGGCGTCGTCGAGGCCGATCGCCTGCTGGGACCCGAGCGGGTGCGCGCCGGTGACGTGCTCCTCGCGCTGGGGTCGAGCGGGCTGCACTCCAACGGCTACTCGCTCGTGCGCAAGGTGGTGTCGGTGGCCGGCTGGGCGCTGGACCGGCACGTCGACGAGCTGGGCCGCACGCTCGGCGAGGAGCTGCTGGAGCCCACCCGCGTCTACGCGAGCGACTGCCTGGCGCTGGCCGAGCGCGCCGGTGTCGACGGGCTGCACGCCTACAGCCACGTGACCGGCGGGGGACTGGCGTCGAACGTCGCGCGCGTCCTGCCACAGGGGCTGGTGGCGGACATCGACCGCGCGGGCTGGACCCTGCCGCCGATCTTCTCGCTGGTGCAGCGCCTGGGTCAGGTGCCGTGGACCGACCTGGAGGGCACGCTCAACCTGGGCGTCGGCATGGTGGCCATCGTCGCCGCCGACGCCGCGGACGGAGTGCTGGCGCACGCCGCCGAGCTGGGCCTGCCGGCGTGGGAGCTGGGCACCGTCCGGCACACCGACCCCACCCGGGACGTCGTCGGTGCACCCGGGTTCGTGGCGGGCACCAAGGGCGTGCACGGCGGAGCCGTCCGGCTCACGGGGGAGTACCGGGGCTGAGCCCGGGGGATCGATCAGCGACCACGGCGCCCTGAGCACCGACCGTCGCCGTGCAGCGCACGAGGACGTGGTCGGTGGTCGGGGTGTCAGTCCACGACCGCGTCAGCGGTCGTCGTCGGACCAGCGCCGGTAGTCGTCGCTGTCGTCGTCAGTGTCCGTCTCGACGACCGCACGAGGGCGGTTGTCCGTGACGACATCGTTGTGGCCGTGCGACGTGAGCTCCTGCTCGAGAGCTCGGTAGTTGGTCTCCGGGCTGAAGTACTTCAGCTCCCGGGCCACCTTCGTCTGCTTAGCCTTCTGACGGCCGCGCCCCATGGCATCGACCCCCTCTTACGTGGATGCGGGGCGGCTCCGTGCTGACACGTGCGGCCCCGGGGTGCTGAATCGTCTCTTCGTGGGGCAACGGTACATGGTCGTTCGCTATTCCGACCACTCGCTGCGGGCGACACTCGTCACGTCGAGCCGGACCCACGTCCAACGCCCGGTGGACGGTCCGGGGCGTGCCGGCGTGTATGACCGATTGGTCGGGTTTACGCTGGACGCACTGCACGGAGAAGTCGGGCAGTTGTCGAAGTGATTGAGAGTCATGCAGGAAGCCGTGACCGGACTGTGTCCGGGAACGGGGTGTGTGAGGCTTTCGTTCATGCTAGTGGGGCGATGTCGTGATTGCGCGGTTCACGCCGTAGGCTGAGCGCGTTGACAACGTTTCACATCCGTATGACCGCACCTGAACTGGCCGGGACCGAACCACTGTCGGGCCCAGGGCCGCACGCTTGCCAGGAGGCAGCAGATGAACGCACACACCACTGACTCGGAAGCCCTGCTCACCCCCTCCGAGGTCGCGACGCTCTTCCGCGTCGACCCCAAGACCGTCACCCGCTGGGCGAAGGCCGGGAAGCTCTCGTCCATCCGCACGCTGGGTGGACACCGCCGCTACCGCGAGTCCGAGGTGCGTGACCTCCTCAACGGCGTCCCGCAGCAGCGCCCGTCGGAGGGCTGACCAAGCTCCAGGCATCACGACTGCGAGGGTCGCGCTGGCGCGACCCTCGCAGTCGTCGCGTCTCAGCCCTTGCGGCGCCCGGCGACGACGAGCGCCACCAGGGCGGCCACTCCCGCCACGGCCCCACCGAGCACGGCGAGCGCCTTCTTGCGGGCGTCCGGCGCGGCGTCACCGCTCACGGCGTCGCTCACCAGCCGGCGCCCCGACTCCACGGCGCGGACGGCCTGGGCGCGCGGGTCCAGGCGTGCCACCAGCTCGTCCACGGTCGACGCCAGCTGGGCGCGGGTCACCGCGAGCTCGGCCTCGAGGGCCTGCATCTGCGGGGTGGTGAACGGGGTGGTCCCCGTCGTGTCGTTCGACTCGTCGCTCATGCCGTGAACCCCGCCTTGACCGCCGCGATGTCTTCCTGGACGCTCTCGATCGCCGTGGCCGGCGTGGGAGGCGAGCCGGCCTTGATCCGGTTGATGCCGATGAGCACCAGCACCACGATGACCAGCAGCAGCGCCACGCACACGATGAGCGCCGCCAGCCACAGGGCGAGCCAGATGTCGAGCACGATGATCGTCAGGGCGATGCCGGCGCCGAGCAGGTAGAGCGCGAGCACACCGCCGACGGCGAGCAGCGCCGCGCCGACGCCCAGCCGCTGCGCACGTCCGGTGATCTCGGCCTTCGCCAGGTCGATCTCGGCCCGGACGAGCCGGCCCGCCTGCTCGCTGAGATCGGACACCAACTGGCCCAGCGACTTCTCGCCCGGCGGTCCCGACTGGCTGGTCATGGATACGGCCTCTCGTCTGCACGTCTGTCAGAGCACTCAGTCTGGCGGTCGGGGATCGCGGGCGCGAGGGGAGCGGCCCGCGGGCGGGTCAGTCCGCCCAGGGGTGCACCTGCTCCTCGGCCGGGTGGACGGGCTCGTGGATGCGCACGACCGACATCGCCGGCCCGGCGGGCAGGCGTCGCTTGGCCCACGCCGCGATGCCCGAAGCGATGAGCACGAGCGCGACGCCGACGAGCAGCGCGGCGAGCCACGCGTCGACCGCGTGCGCGAGGCCCAGGACGGCGGCCGTGATCAGGAGCGCCAGGCCGAACACGCTCAGCAGCGCGGCGACGGCGAACCCGATGGCCGCCGGACGCACCTCGACGGCGCGCGTCCGGACGCTGCGGGTGACCGCGTCGATCTCGTTCTGGATGGCCTCGCGGACGTGACCCTCGGCCTGCTCGAACTTCTCCCGTGCCCGGTCCGTGAACGGATCGGTGAGCCGGTCGAAGAAGCTGCGGGGTCGATCGTCACCGGGGGTGCTGGCCATGGGGTCCTCCTCGAGCGGCGTGCGGTGCGGCCAGCCTAGGAGCAGAAGCGCTGGTGACGGAGTTGCCGCGCGCCGGGACGACGAAGCCCCGCGCCGGATGGTCCGGGCGGGGCTCCTGAGGTGGCCACTGGCAGGGTCGAACTGCCGACCTTTCGATTTTCAGTCGAACGCTCTACCAACTGAGCTAAGTGGCCGAAACGACGCGGCCCGGCCTCTGCGCGTCGCAGAACTGCTGACCGGGCGTATCGAGCGACCCCGACGGGACTTGAACCCGCGACCTCCGCCGTGACAGGGCGGCGCGCTAACCAACTGCGCTACGGGGCCTTGAACTGCTGCAAGGCCGTCCTGCTGATCCTGCTGAACTGCTCGTACCCCCAACGGGATTCGAACCCGTGCTACCGCCGTGAAAGGGCGGGGTCCTAGGCCGCTAGACGATGGGGGCTTGTCCAGTGCGAACATCCAACCCCCAACGCCGAGGCGCCGGATGACCGGTGATGAGCATACGGGTTCGATGGCCGGAACTCCAAAGCGATGGTGTGAGCAGGCAGGATGATGCCCATGGTCGAGATGTCGAGCGCCGAGTTCGAGGACGCCGTCCGGGATGCGCTCGACGAGATCCCCGACGAGCTCGCCGCGATGATGGACAACGTCGTGGTGCTGGTGGAGGACGAGGCCCCCGAGGGGGAGGTCGAGCTGCTCGGGCTGTACGAGGGCACGCCGCTGACCGAGCGCGGCGAGTTCTGGGCCGCGGGGTCGCTGCCGGACCGCATCACGATCTTCCGGCTGCCCACGCTCGCCATCTGCGACGACCGCGCGGACGTGGTCGAGGAGGTGGCCGTCACGGTCGTGCACGAGATCGCCCACCACTTCGGCATCGGCGACGAGCGGCTGCACGAGCTGGGCTGGGCCTGACCGTGGGGCACGACCACGCGCACGGGACGGCTGCCCAGGCGCACCGGGGGCGGCTGCTCGCGGTGCTGGTCCTCACGCTGGTCGTGCTGGTGGTCGAGGTGGTCGGCGGCCTGGTCTCCGGGTCGTTCGCCCTGATCGCCGACGCCGGGCACATGCTCACCGACGCCGCCGGTGTGGGCCTCGCGCTGGCGGCGACCGCCCTCGCTGCCCGCCCCGCGACGGCCGCGCGCACGTTCGGGTGGCAGCGGGCGGAGATCCTGGCGGCCCTGGTGAACGGGCTGGTGATCGCGGCGGTGGGGGTCGGGGTGATCGTGGGCGGGATCGCGCGCATCCTGGACCCGGGCGAGGTCGAGGCCGGGCTCATGCTGGCCGTGGCGGTGGTCGGGCTCGCCGCCAACGGGGTGGGTCTGGCGCTGCTGCGGCGGGGGCAGGAGGAGTCGCTCACCGTCCGTGGCGCGTACCTCGAGGTGCTGGGTGACCTGCTGGGGTCCGCGGCCGTGGTGGTCGCCGCGGTCGTCGTGCTGGCCACCGGGTTCCTGCGCGCGGACGGGATCGTGTCCGTGCTCATCGGCTTGATGATCGTGCCGCGCGCGGTCGCGCTCCTGCGCGAGGTGGGGACGGTGCTGCTCGAGGCGACGCCCCGAGGGGTCGACCTGGACTCGATCCGGGCGCACATCTGCCGCGTCCCCGGCGTGCTGGGCGTGCACGACCTGCACGCGTGGACCATCACGTCCGGGGTGCCCGTGCTGTCCGCGCACGTCGAGGTGCCGGACGACCTGCTCTCGCGCGGCGAGGCCGGCCGGGTGCTCGACGACCTGCGGCGCTGCCTGGCCGGGCACTTCGACGTCGACCACTGCACGTTCCAGCTGGAGCCGCCGTCCACCACGGGACGGGAGCACCACGCGCACGCATAGGGTCGGCGCATGGTTGCTGTGGGGATCGTGCTGCTGCCGCAGGAGCGGTGGGTGTCGGCTCGTCGGAAGTGGGCGCTGGCCGAGGAGTGGGGCTTCGACCACGCGTGGACGTACGACCACCTGGCGTGGCGGACGCTCGTCGACGAGCCCTGGTTCGCGACCGTGCCCCTGCTGGCCGCCGCGGCGGCCGTCACCGAGCGGATCGGGCTCGGCACCTGGGTGGCCTCGCCGAACTTCCGGCACCCGGTGCCGTTCGCCAAGGACGTCCTCGGGCTCGACGACGTCAGCGGCGGCCGGTTCGTGCTCGGGCTGGGTGCGGGCGGTGAGGGGTTCGACGCCTCCGTCACCGGCGACCCGCCGACGCGCGGCGAGCGGACGCGGCGGTTCGAGGAGTTCGTCGGGCTGCTCGACTCGCTCCTGACCCAGCCCGTGACGTCCCATCAGGGGGCGTTCTACCGGGCCGACCAGGCGCGGATGATCCCCGGCACGATCGCGCAGCCGCGCACGCCGTTCGTCGTCGCCGCCAACGGCCCGCGGACCATGACGCTGGCCGCGCGGTACGGGCAGGGGTGGGCCACCTACGGCCCGGCGTACGCGACCGAGGACGTCCCGACCGAGCCGGCGGCCGCGCAGGAGCAGTGGTGGGCCGGGCTGGCGACCATGCTCGCGCAGCTGGACGCGATCGAGGCCTCCGCGCGGCCCGCCGGCGAGCCTCCGCTGCGCCGGTACCTCAGCCTGGACGGGGCGCCGGTCTTCTCGATGACCTCGCTCGGCCTCGTCACCGAGGGGATCGAGCGCGCCGCCGCCCTGGGGTTCACGGACGTGGTGGTCCACTGGCCGCGCGCGGAGGGGATCTACGCGGGCGACGAGTCGGTGCTGGAGGCCCTGGTGGAGCGCCTCCCGGGGCTTCAGGCGCTCTAGGGAAGCGCAACGTCCGAGCACCTGGTTGCTCCGGCGCTCACTTGCTCGGACCTCGCGATCGCTAGTGCGCCTGGCGGGCGTCCCAGGCGCTGCTGACCATGTCCAGCAGCGTGTGGCGCATCTGCCAGCCGAGGTCACGCGCGGCCAGCTCGCCCGACGCGACGATCCGTGCCGGGTCGCCCGGTCGGCGCGGGCCGACCTCGGGCTCGAACGGGATGCCGGTGCCGTCCGCCATCGCGGTCATGATCTGCCGGACCGAGACGCCTTCTCCGGAGCCGAGGTTGTAGACGGGCTCGAGCGTGCCTCCGGCGGCGAGTGCCTGGGCTGCGGCGACGTGGGAGTCGGCGAGGTCGGCCACGTGGAGGTAGTCGCGCACGCAGGTGCCGTCGGGCGTCGCGTAGTCCGTGCCGTTGATGCGTGGGGTGCGGCCCTCGGCCAGGGCGTCGAGGACGAGGGGGAAGAGGTTGTGGGGGCTGGTGTCGTACAGCTCGGTGGTGGCCGATCCCACGACGTTGAAGTAGCGCAGCGACGTGTGCCGGAGCCCCGCGGCACGGCCCTGGTCGCGCAGCAGCCACTCGCCGATGAGCTTGGACTCGCCGTAGGGCGACTCGGGCATGGTCGGGGTGGCCTCGGTGACCAGGTCCACGTCCGGCGTGCCGTACACCGCCGCCGACGAGGAGAACACGATCGCGTCGACGCCCTGCGACGCCATGGCCTCCAGCAGGTGCGCGGTGCCGGTGACGTTCTGCTCGTACGTGTGCAGCGGTCGGTCCACCGAGACCCCGGCGTACTTGAAACCCGCCAGGTGCACGACGCCGACCACGCCGTGCTGCACGAGCGCGTCCGCCACCAGGTCGGTGTCCAGGATCGACCCCTCGACCAGGGGGACGCCCTCCGGGACGAAGCCCCGGTGGCCGCTGGACAGGTCGTCGAGGACCACCGTCTCCAGCCCCACCTGCCCGAACGCCCGCACCACGTGCGACCCGATGTACCCGGCACCCCCGGTGACCAGCCATGTCATGCTCCCGAGCCTACCGACGCAGGAAAGCGGCGCGGGTGCATCCGCCGGGGGCCTCCGGACGGAAGGGCGCTCGACAGCCGTCTGCGGTGGCGGGCGAGGAGATGCTCAGTACGCTGAGCGTTCATCTCGTACGCGTGCGCAGGACGGTCCGCAGCAGGGGACGGGAGGGGCCGGATGCACAGGGACACGGGGGCGCGGGGCGCGGTGGTCGATGCGCCGACGACGACGGTGGACGCCGCGGACCTGGCGGTCGCGGTCGAGCGTGCGATGACCGTGACCGGCGGGGTGCTGCGGGAGTTCCTCGCGGGTCGCGTCCGGCTGGCCGCGGGGCGCTCCGACGTTGCGGCGTGCCTGTGGACCGACCTCGCGGACGTCGTCGGGGGCAAGCTCATGCGACCGCGTCTCGCGGTCACGGCCTACCTGGGGCTCGGCGGCCAGGACGCGGCGGCGATCGCCCCGGTCGCCGCCGCCATCGAGGTCCTGCACACGGCGATGCTCGTGCACGACGACCTGCTCGACCACGACGAGGTGCGGCGCGGCCGCCCCAACGTGGCCGGCGCCTCGCGTGCGCGGCTGGTCAGCCAGGGGCACGACGAGCGGGTGGTCTCCGACCAGGTCCTCGCGGCCGGCCTGCTGGCGGGAGACCTCGCCATCGCGTCCGCGTTCTCGCTGGTGGTCAGCGCCCCCGCCGACCGGGCCGCGCTCCTGCGCGTCGTCGGCCTGCTGGCCGAGGGCATCGAGACGACCGTCGTGGGGGAGCTGCTGGACGTCACCGCGGCGCTGAGCTCGCCGCGGGACGTCGACGCGCTCGCAGTGGCGGAGCTGAAGACGGCCGCGTACTCGGGCAGCCTGCCGCTGGTGGTGGGGGCGATCCTGGCCGGGGCCGACGAGGGACGGATCGCGCGGCTCAGCGCGGTGGGATCGGCCCTCGGCGTGGCCTTCCAGCTCACCGACGACGAGCTCGGCGTGTTCGGCGACCCGGCGGTCACCGGCAAGTCGGTGCTCTCCGACCTGCGCGAGGGCAAGCGGACCGAGCTGCTGCGGCGCGCGTTCGCCATGGCCGACGACGCCGGCCGGGCGGTGCTCGACGCACACGTCGGGCGCGCGGACCTCGACGAGGCCGGCGCGGCGGCGGTGCGGGACGTCCTGGTGTCCAGCGGGGCGCTGGACTCGGTCCGGGAGCTCACCCGACAGACCGGGCTGCGCGCGCGCGAGCTGGCGGTGACCGGGCTGCCGGAGCCGCTGGGGGGCTACCTTGTGGGCGTCGTCGACGATCTCGTCGGCCGCGGTCACTGAGTGCTGGGGGAGCCGATGTCGGACGTGAGACCTGCCCGGGAGCGGGCGCTCCGTCTCTACGACGCCACCGCCGCGCGCACCAGCGCCGGTGTGCTGGCTGCCTACTCGACCTCGTTCGGGCTGGGCACGCGCCTGCTCGGCCGACGCGGGCAGCAGGACATCCGTGCGGTCTACGCGCTGGTCCGGCTCGCCGACGAGGTGGTCGACACCTACCGCGGCGCCGACGCCGGTGCCGAGCTGGACGAGCTGGAGGAGCAGACGGCCCGCGCGCTACGCACCGGGTACTCGACCAACCTGGTGGTGCACGCGTTCGCCCGGACCGCCCGCCGCGTCGGCATCACCGCCGCGGAGACCGGGCCGTTCTTCGCCTCGATGCGCGCGGACCTCACGGTCCGGGAGCACGACCGGGCCAGCTACGAGGCGTACGTCTTCGGTTCCGCCGAGGTGGTGGGGCTCATGTGCGTGCGCGCGTTCCTCAACGAGGACAGGCGGCCCGACGAGCCGGTGCGCGAGCCCGACGAGACGCAGGTGACCGGTGCGCGCGCGCTCGGGGCGGCGTTCCAGAAGATCAACTTCCTGCGCGACCTCGGTGCCGACACCGAGGAGCTGGGCCGCACGTACTTCCCCGGGACGTCGCCGGGACGGCTCGACCAGGCGCAGCTCGACGCGATCCTCGCCGAGATCACGACCGACGTGGCGGTGGCCCGCGCAGCGGTGCCCACCCTGCCGCGACGGTCGCGCTACGCGGTCGGGGCCACCCTGGCCCTGTACCAGCGCCTGCTCGACGAGCTGGCGACGCGGCCGCCCGAGTCCCTGCTGGCCGGTCGCGTGCGGCTGCCCACCCCGGTCAAGCTGCTGGTGGTCGGCGAGTCTGTGCTGGCGGAGGCGCGGGCGGGCCGGGGGGTCGACGCATGACCGGTCCCGGACGCGTCGTCGTCATCGGGGGTGGCATCGCCGGCCTGACCACCGCCGCGCTGCTCGCCCGCGGTGGCGCGCTGGTGACCCTGCTCGAGCGGCACGACCAGCTGGGCGGGCGCACGGGCACCCTGTCCGTCGACGGGTTCCGGTTCGACACCGGCCCGTCGTGGTACTTCATGCCCGAGGTGTTCGAGCACGCGTTCGCGCTGCTGGGCGAGGACATCGAGGACCACGTCGAGCTGGAGCGGCTGGACCCGGCGTACCGGCTGTTCCCCGAGCCGGCCGACGGCGGACCCGCGGAGCCGTTCGACGTGGTGGCCGACGCCGAGACCAACTGGGCCACGTTCGAGGCACGCGAGCCTGGCGCGGGCGAGGCGATCCGGCGGTACACGCAGGCGTCGACGCAGGCGTACCGCACCGCCCTCGACTCGTTCCTGTACACCACGTTCGCGCGACCGGACCGGCTGCTGTCCGCCGAGGTCCTCCGGCAGTCGGGCACGCTGGCGGGCCTGCTGACGGGCACGCTGGCGGACAAGGTGGCCTCCACGGTCACCGACCCGGTGCTCCGGCAGGTGCTCGGCTACCACGCGGTGTTCCTGGGCTCGTCGCCGTACCGCGTCCCCGCGCTCTACTCGCTGATGAGCCACCTCGACCTGGTCGACGGCGTACGTTTCCCCCGCGGCGGGATGTACACGGTGATCGAGGCGCTCGAGCGGATCGCCCGCAAGGAGGGCGTCGAGGTGCGGACGGGGGCCGACGTCACCGGCATCGAGATCGACGACGCGACGCCGTCCCTGCGGCACCCGCGCAGGTCGGGCGAGGCGCGCGGGGTCCGGCTGGCCGACGGCACGCTGGTGCCGGCGGACGTCGTCGTGTCCGCCGCGGACCGGCACCACACCGAGACCGCCCTGCTCGGGCGCCACCGCGACCTGCCCGACTCCTGGTGGGAGGACCGCGGCCCGGGCATCTCGGCGCTGCTGGTCATGGCCGGGGTCCGTGGGGAGCTGCCGGAGCTCGCTCATCACTCGTTGTTCTTCACGCGCGACTGGCCGGCCAACTTCGAGGACATCCTGGGGACCGGCCGCTCCACCCCGGCGGACCGGCTGCGGGTGCCCGAGGCGGCGTCGATGTACGTCTCGCGCACGACGGCGAGCGACCCGACCGCTGCTCCGCCGGGGCACGAGAACCTGTTCCTGCTGGTCCCGTTCCCCGCGGACCCCTCGCTGGACGGCGCCGACCTCGCGCGGCACGCCGACCGGTTCGTCGACCAGGTGGGTGCGTGGGCGGGCGTCCCGCGGCTGCGCGACCGGGTGGTCACCCGGCGCGTCGTCGGCCCCGCCGACTTCGCCCGGGACTTCTCCGCCTGGCGCGGCAGCGCGCTCGGCATGGAGCACACGCTGCGGCAGAGCGCGATGTTCCGCCCGGGCGACGCGTCCGCGCGCGTCCCGAACGTCCTCCACGTCGGAGGTGGCACGATCCCCGGTGTGGGTCTGCCGATGTGCCTGATCAGTGCCGAGCTCGTGGTCAAGCGGATGCTCGGGGAGACGTCGTCGCGCCCGTTGCCCACCCCCCTGCGGCCCGGGTTCCTGGTTGCGGCGCGGCCCCGCGGAGTGTGGAGCGACCAGGTCGGATGAGCTTCCTGTACCTCGGCGCGCTGCTCCTGTCGCTAAGCGGGCTCGCGCTGCTGGACCGCCGGTTCCGCCTGGCGTTCTGGTCCGACCCCCGCCGCGCGGGCCTGACGATCGGCATCGGCGTCGTCGCGTTCCTGCTCTGGGACGGCCTCGGCCTGGTGCTCGGCATCTTCGCGCGCGGCGACTCCCCGCACATGACCGGCCTGCTGCTGGCCCCCGAGCTCCCCGTCGAGGAGGCGTTCTTCCTCGCCCTGCTCTGCTACACCGCGCTGCTGGCCTGGTGCTGGTTCGACCAGAGCTCCGCCCTGCGTGAGGCCGGCCGACGGGCGCTGCACGACCGCGAGGCGCCATGACGAACATCGTGCTCAACGTGATCGTGCTCGCCGTGCTCGGTGCCGTGTGCTGGCGCGTGCTGCGCGGGATGCGCGCCATGCCGCTGGTCTGGACGGTCGTGCACCTGTGCGTGCTCACGGCGGTGTTCGACACGATCATGATCGACGTCGGCCTCTACGTGTTCGACCCCGACAAGATCCTCGGACGGTACATCTGGGGCGCACCCCTGGAGGACTTCGCGTATGCGATCGCCGCCGGTGTGGGCATCCCCGTCCTGTGGGTGGCGCTCGGTCGGCGGAAGGACCCCGCGTGAGGGAGGTTCTCGCGGCGTCCCGGCCGTTCTCCTGGATCAACACGGCCTACCCGTACGCCGCCGGCTACCTGCTGGCCACGGGGGGACGGCTCGACGCGACGTTCGTCGTCGGCACGCTGTTCTTCCTCGGGCCGTACAACCTGCTGATGTACGGCATCAACGACGTGTTCGACTACGCCTCCGACCTGCGCAACCCCCGCAAGGGGGGGATCGAGGGTGGCCTGGTGGAGCCGGCTCGCGCGCGCGAGGTGCACCGCCGGATCCTGTGGGCGTGCGTCGTGGCGACCGTGCCGTTCGTCGCGTACCTGCTGGTCGTCGGGGACGTCTCGGCGAACCTCACGCTCGCGCTCGTCCTGTTCCTCGTCATCGCGTACTCGGCGCCCGTGCTCCGGTTCAAGGAGCGGCCGGTGCTGGACTCGCTGGCGTCCGCGATGCACTTCGTCGGGCCCCTGCTGTACGCGCTCGTGCTCGTGGATGCGGACCTGGGCGAGCGCACGGTCTGGCCGGTCCTGGTCGCGTTCGTGCTCTGGGGGATGGCGTCGCACGCGTTCGGTGCCGTGCAGGACGTCCGGGCGGACCGCGAGGGCGGGATCGCCTCCGTGGCGACCGCGCTCGGCGCGCACCCGACGGTCCTGGCGTCGACGGTTCTCTACGTGCTCGCGGCGGCCGTGCTCCTGGCGGTGCCGTGGCCCGGGACGCTCGCGGCGGTGCTCCCCCTCGCCTATGCCGTGAGCACCGCGCGGTTCTGGTCGGTAAGCGACGAGGACTGCGAACGGGCCAACGCGGGGTGGCGGAGCTTCTTGTGGCTCAACCTGGTCACCGGCTTCCTGGTGACCATGCTGCTCATCGTCATCGCCCGGACGGGCTGACCGGGACAGCCAGCGGCGGTCGGTACCGGACGAGCAGCTCACGCCAGCGCCCAGGCTAGGGGTCCGCGCGGGCCCGCCGGGCCGCGGTGAGCCCGAGGGTCGTCAGGGCGGCGAGGACCAGGACGACCATCACCTGCGCAACGGCGACCGGCATCCACGGGGACGCGAACGCGTGCGGCGGGTCCTGGCCCGTGACGGTGGACATGGCGACCGTGTAGCCGCCGCCGCCCTCGGTCCGCCAGCCCACCCAGAGGAGCGCCGCGGCGGGCACCGCGAACAGCGAGGCGAGCCGTCGCGCACGGTGGACGCAGGCCCGCCAGCCCACCAGCAGGGTCGCGACGACGAGCACCACGACGAGCACCACCGAGGCGGTCCGGATCTCCGCGACGCCCGGCGGGGGCGCCGCCGCGACCATCACCACGCCCTGCTCCGTCGTCACGTGCAGCGGGGGAGACCACAGCGGGACGGTCGCGAGCGCGGCCAGCACCGCGAGCACGCGCACGAGGCGCGGGCGAGCGGACCGGTCTGCGGGGGGCATCCGGTCACGCTAGGGCGGGGGCCGGTCCACCCGGGGGTGAACCGGCCGCACGTCACCCGTGCGCGCGCAGGTTCCGCCACTGCTCGCGCCGGACCGCCTGCTCCTGCGGGTCCGGGACCGGCAGCGACGCCAGCAGCCGCTGGGTGTACGGGTGCTTGGGCGCGCCCAGCACCTCGTCGCCCGTGCCCTCCTCCACCAGCACGCCGCGGTGGAGCACGGCGATGCGGTGGGCGAGCAGGTCGACGACGGCCAGGTCGTGGCTGATGAACAGGCACGCGAAGCCCAGCTCGGCCTGCAGGCGGGCGAACAGGTCGAGCACGCGTGCCTGCACGGACACGTCGAGCGCGCTCGTCGGCTCGTCGGCGATGAGCAGCTCCGGCCCGAGGATCAGCGCGCGGGCCAGGCTGGCGCGCTGTCGCTGGCCGCCGGACAGCTCGTGCGGGAACCGGTCGCCGAACGCCTTGGGCAGCTGCACGGCCTCCATGAGCTCGTCGACCTTCGGTCGCGCCTCGACGGGGTTCGCCGCCAGGCCGTGCACGACCATCGGCTCGGCGACGCACTGCGCGATGGTGAGCAGCGGGTTGAAGCTCGTCGCCGGGTCCTGGAAGACGAACCCGATCCGCTTGCGGACCGGGCGGAACCGCTTCTCCTTGACGCCGAGCATCTCGACGCCGTGGACCGTCAGCGAACCGTCGGTGATCGGGGTGAGACCCGCGATCGCCCGCCCGATGGTGGTCTTGCCGCTGCCGGACTCGCCGACCAGGCCGAGGACCTCGCCGGGCCGGATGACGAGGTCGACGCCGTCGACGGCCGTGAAGTCCGGCTGTCGCAGCCGCCCCGGGTAGACGATGCGCAGGTCCTTCGCCTCGACGACCGGGGTGGCCGACTCGTCGACCACCCGGGCCTCGAGCTCGTCGGCCACCCGCACGCGGTCGCGCAGGCGTCGGCCACCCACCCGCGGGACGGCGTCCAGCAGCCGCCGCGTGTACGGGTGCTGCGGCGCGGCGAACAGGGTGCGCACGTCCGCCTGCTCGACGATCTCGCCCTCGTACATGACCGCGACCCGGTCGGCCAGGTCCGCGACGACGCCCATGTTGTGCGTGATCAGGACGATCGCGGAGCCGAACTCCTTCGGCAGCCGGCGC
This sequence comes from uncultured Cellulomonas sp., assembly GCF_963527515.1. Lineage (NCBI taxonomy): Bacteria > Bacillati > Actinomycetota > Actinomycetes > Micrococcales > Cellulomonadaceae > Cellulomonas > uncultured Cellulomonas sp. The sequence continues at coordinate 24,192 of NZ_CAURTV010000016.1, forward strand.
AGCAGGTCGAGGATCTCCGCCTGCACGGTGACGTCGAGGGCGGTGGTCGGCTCGTCCGCGATGATCAGGCCCGGGTCGAGCACCAGGGCCTGCGCGATGACGATGCGCTGCTTCTGGCCGCCCGAGAACTGGTGCGGGTAGTGGTCGACGCGGTGCTCCGGGTCGGGGATGCCGACCAGGCGCAGGACCTCGATCGCCTGCGCGCGCGCGTCCTTGTCGGACAGCCTGCGGTGGGCGCGCAGGCCCTCGGCGATCTGCCAGCCCACCGGGAACACCGGGTTGAGGGCGGTCGACGGCTCCTGGAACACCATGGCGGCGTCGCGGCCCCGCACGTCGCGCAGGTCGCTGCCGCGCAGGGTGACGATGTCGTGCGTCGCCGAGCCGTCCTTGCGGGTGAGCAGCACGGCGCCGCTGGTCAGGGCGGTCTCCGGGAGCAGGCCGAGGATGGACCGGGCGGTCACGGTCTTGCCGGAGCCCGACTCGCCCACGATCGCGAGCACCTCGCCGGCGGCCACCTGCAGCGAGACGCCCTCGACGGCACGGACGGTGCCGGAGTCGGTGGCGAACGAGACCCGCAGGTCCCGGATGTCGACGACGTCGGTCACTTCGCGTCCCCTTCCTCGAGCTCGTCCGCCACGGGTGCCAGCACCGCGGCCTTGGCGGCGCGGCGGGTGCGCAGCCGCGGGTCCGCGAGGTCGTTGAGAGACTCACCGACCAGGGTCGCCCCGAGCACCGTGAGCACGATCGCCAGGCCGGGCGGCACCGCCGTCCACCAGATGCCGCTGGTCACGTCGGACAGCGACCGCGACAGGTCGTAGCCCCAGTCGCCGGCCTTGGTGGGCTCGATCCCGAACCCGAGGAACCCGAGCCCCGCGAGCGTGAGGACCGCCTCCGAGCAGTTGAGCGTGAGGATCAGGGGGAGCGTCCGCGTCGAGTTGCGCAGCACGTGCCGGCCCATGATCCGCACCGGACCGGAGCCGATCACCCGGGCGGACTCGACGAACGCCTCGGCCTTGACCCGCACCACCTCGGCGCGAACCACCCGGAAGTACTGCGGGATCATCACGACGCTCAGCGAGATGGCGGCCGCCATGACCCCGCCCCACATCGACGACTGCCCGCCGCTGATGACGATGGCGACGACGATGGCGAGCAGCAGGGACGGGAACGCGAAGAGTGCATCGGCGATCACGACGAGGACCCGGTCGATCCAGCCGCCGAAGTATCCCGACACGAGGCCGACGACGACGCCGATGAAGATCGACAGCACCACGGCGGCCAGGATGACCAGGAGAGCGGGCCGGGCGCCCCAGATCGTGCGCGACAGCACGTCGTAGCCGCCCACCGTGGTGCCGAGCCAGTGCTCGGCGGACGGCGGTTGCTGGGCGCCGAAGTTCACGTCGCCCGAGCTCAGCTGCGCGTAGCCGTAAGGGGCCAGCAGCGGCGCGAAGGCAGCGACGACGAGGAAGACCAGCGTCAGCACGATGCCGACGAGCAGCATGGTGCGCTGCAGGCCGACGCTGGTGCGGACCTGGTGCACCACGGGCAGGCGCTTCCAGAACGAGGTGTGCTCGGGCGTCGCCGGGGCCGCGTGGGCGACGACGAGGCCGGTCTCGGGGATGAGGTCGGTCATGTCAGTACCTGATTCTCGGGTCGACGAGCGCGGCGATGACGTCGACCACGAAGTTGGTCAGCGCCACCACGACGGCGAGCAGCACGACGATGCCCTGGACAGCCACGAAGTCGCGCGCGAGCAGGTACTGGACCAGCTGGAAGCCGAGGCCCTTCCACTCGAACGTCTTCTCGGTGAGCACCGCGCCGCTGAGCAGCAGCGCGACCTGCAGGCCGATGACGGTGATGATCGGCACCAGCGCGGGGCGCCACGCGTGCTGACGCAGCAGCCGGCGCTCGTTGACGCCGCGGGACCGAGCAGCCTCGACGTAGCCGGTGTTGAGGGTGCCGATGACGTTGGTGCGGACGAGCCGCAGGAAGATGCCGCCGGTCAGCAGGCCGAGGGCCAGGGCCGGCAGGATCGCGTGCTCGAGCACGTCGAGGACCGCTGCCGGGTTGCCGGTGCTGATCGCGTCGATGAGGTAGATCCCCGTGCCCGCGCCGTTGCGCTGGAGCTCGATCTGCGTGTCGGTGGACGCGCGGCCCGCGACCGGGAGCCAGCCGAGCCACACCGAGAAGACGAGCTTGAGCAGGATGCCGGCGAAGAAGACGGGGGTCGCGTAGGCGAGGATCCCGGTGATGCGCAGCGAGGCGTCCACGCCCTTGTCGCGGCGGGCGGCGGCGATGCGGCCCAGCGGGATGCCGACCACGAGCGCGACGAGCAGCGCGTAGACGGCCAGCTCGAGGGTCGCGGCACCGTAGGTGAGGACGATCTCGGTGATGGGGCGGTTGTCGGAGATCGAGGTGCCGAAGTCGCCCCGGAACACCTGGCCCAGGTACTCGACGTACTGCACGAAGATCGGCCGGTCGTACCCTGCGGCCTCGATGCGCTCGGCCAGCTGGTCCGCGGTGAGGCGGCCGCCCAGCGAGGCGGTGATCGGGTCACCGGTGGCCCGCATGAGGACGAAGACGGTGGTCACCAGGATGAAGATCGTCGGGAAGATCAGCAGGAACCGGACCAGCAGGTAGCTGGCGAGCTTTCCGCCCGGTGGCCTGCGCTGGGGCGCCCGCGCGTCCGGCGCCGGCTCGACGCCCGAGGGGACGTCGGTGGTGAGGGAGGTCATGGGTTCCTGCCTGTCGCGTGCGTGTCGTGGTGCGGACGAGCCGGACGGCCCCGCCCCCGAGTCTGCTCGGAGGCGGGACCGTCGGCCTGCTCGGGCGTGATCAGCTCGTGGCGAGCGCGCCGTAGCGGAACTTGAACGACGCGTCGAGCGTGTCCTCGGTGCCGGTGACGTCCGTACCCACGACCGCCACCTGGGCGCCCTGAAGATACGGGACCGTCGACAGGTCCTGGGCCACGGCGTCCTGGATGTCCTCGATGAGGGCGGTGCGGGCGTCGGCGTCGGCCGTCGACGCCTGCTCCAGGATCATGTCGTTGACCGCCTGGTTGGCGTAGTGGTTCGACAGGAAGTTCTCCGTGAGGAAGAACGGCGTCAGGTAGTTGTCGGCGTCGGAGTAGTCCGGGAACCAGCCGAGCTGGTACGCGGGGTAGACGTCGGCGGTGCGGTCCTTGGCGTACTGGACCCACTCGGTGGTCTGCAGGTCGACCGTGAACAGGCCGTCCTTCTCCAGCTGCTCCTTGATGAGGGCGTACTCGTCGGCCGACGACGGGCCGTAGTGGTCGTTCGAGTACTGCAGGCTGAGCGTGACCGGGGTGGTGACGCCGGCGGCCTCGAGGGCGGACTTCGCCTTGGCGGCGTCCGGACCACCGTCGCCGTCGCCGTACAGACCCTTGAGGGACTCGGTGGCGCCCGTCAGGCCGTCCGGCACGTAGGAGTACAGGGGCGTGTAGGTGCCCTTGTAGACCTGCTCCGACAGCGGCGTGCGGTCGATCAGGTGGGCGACCGCCTGGCGGACCGCGAGGGCCTTCGCCGGGTCGGCACCGTCGGCCTTGGCGCCGAACGGCTGCGTGTCGAAGTTGAACACGATGTAGCGGATCTCCCCGCCGGGACCGTCGACGACCTTGACGTCGTCGTTGCCCTGCAGGTCCTCGATGTCCGTGGCCGAGAGGCTGCGGAAGGCGACGTCGATGTTGCCCTCCTGGATGTCCAGCTTGAGGTTGGACGAGTCCGCGTAGTACTTGACGTTGACCTCGGCGGTCTTGGCCGGAGGCAGGACGCCCGCGTAGTCCGGGTAGGCCTCGTACGAGACCAGCTCGTTGAACGAGTAGCTGGTGATCGTGTACTGCCCGGCGAACGCGTTGCCGTCGACGATCGCGTTGTCCGGCGTCAGGGCGTCGGCCGCGAAGACCTCCTCGTCGACGATCGGGCCCGCGGGGCTGGACAGGATCTGCGGGAAGATCTGGTCGTTCTCCGACTTCAGGTGGAAGACCACCGTGGTGTCGTCGACCGCTTCCGTGCTGTCCAGGTTGTAGAGCAGCGACGACGGGCCGTTCTCGTCGGCGATCGCGACCTGCCGGTCGAACGAGAACTTCACGTCCGAGGCCGTCAGGTCGTGGCCGTTGGCCCACTTCAGGTCGGGCTTCAGCGTGACCGTGTACTCGGTGGGCGCGGTGAACTCCGCGGAGACGGCGATGTCCGGCTCGACGTCCGGGCTGCCGTACGGCGTGTTCATGAGGAACGGGAACACCTGGTTCATCACCGCGAACGAGCCGTTGTCGTACGAGCCCGCGGGGTCGAGCGTGGTGACCTTGTCGGTGGTGCCGATGGTCAGGGCGCCCCCGGCGGAGGTGCTCCCGCCGTCGGCGCCGCCGTCGCCGTCACTGCCCGAGCAGGCGGTGAGCACGAGGGCGGTCGCTGCGAGACCTGCGGTCGCCGCGAGGACGCGGCGGCGTGATGGTGCGAGGGAGGTCATGCGCTACCTCTTCTGTCAGAGCCGCGGGCGCGCAGGGGCGCACCCGCCGGCTGGGTTCTCAGTGGGCTATGGGTAGCACACTGATGTATCCGGCATGTCGAGGGTCTTACCGGTAGGTAACATCCAGATCTCGGGACGGTCACGATCGACCGGTGGTCAGAGTCCGCCTGATGCCCGAACCGCCCACGCCGGCTCTCGCGTCGCCCTAGGATCGCCGACACCACTCACCCCCAAGGGAGACACCGTGTCGCCGAAGAGCGCGCTCCTCGACCAGCTCGCCCCGTTCCTGCAGCCGGGGGAGGAGGTGCGCAACGTGGTCGTCGTGCAGGTCAAGCGCTCGGCCACCAAGAACGCCGCGAAGTCGGTCGCCGCGACGACAGCAGCCACCGTCGCGACGCTCGCGCTCACCGGCGGGATGCTCGGCGTGAGCGTGGCGTTCACCGCCCCGGCGGTCTGGTGCGTCTCCACGTCCGAGCGTCTGCTGCTGGTCTCGCGAGAGAGCGGGAAGACCCCGATCGTCGACCGGGTGCTGCTGTCTGCTCCTCGTGGACTCGTCCGCGCCGAGCTGAAGCGGCTGCTCCTGAGCCAGGTGAGCCTCGTGGACGTCACCGACGACTCCGTCATCGCCCGGCTCAACGTCGGCGCGAAGCACGGAGCCGCTCGCGCCATCGTCCGCGAGCTGGCGCCCGCCGCCTGACGGGGCGCGTGCACGGGTCCCTCGCGCACGCGCCCCGCTCTGCCCGTCGGTCAGGGCAGCACGACCAGCAGCCTCCACGCGCTCGAGGACTGGACCGTGGGCGAGCCCGCGTACCGGGTGTCCACCGCGTAGAGCCCGATGGGAACGCGGGGCAGCCGCAGGGTCGCGGTCGACGCCCGCTGCGCGCCGGGGGTCAGGTCTGCCGTCACCTGCGCGACGACCGGTCCCTCGCCGTGCAGCCGGAGCGGCCGTACCGTCGTGGTCACCGCTCCGGTGGGCGCCGGCCCGGTGGCCGCCCGGACCGTCGCCGTGAGGGTGGCCTGCATGGTGCGGCGGACCAGCCATGGCTCGATCATGACCGTGGTCGTCGACCGGACGGCGGTCACTGCGGGTACCGGGGTGCTCGTCGTCGTGCCGACGTTCCCGACGCGGTCGACCGCCCGGTGCTCCACCGCGGTGGCCTCGGCGCCGACCTGCACGGGACCGGCGTACGTGGTCCAGGCGCCCGCGCCGACCCGGTACTCGATCCGCTCCACCCCGGAGCCCTCGTCGGCAGCCGTGAGCGTGATCCGCCGTTGGGCGTCGATGCTCGCCGACGTCGTCGGGGCGGTCGCGTCGAGCGCGAACGTGACCGACCGGACCTCGGACACGTTGCCCGCCGCGTCCGTCGCGCGCACGGCGACCGTGTGCTCGCCGTGCTCCGTGACCTGCACGGACGCGGTCGGCGTCCACGGCCCGGCGTCGACCGACATCTCGAGCGAGACGACCGCCCGGTCGTCCGACGCGGTGGCCGCGACGGTCGCCGGGGCCGCACGCCAGTCGCCCACGGGGTCGGGGGAGACCAGGAGAGAGTCGACCGTCGGGGCGGTCGTGTCCGCCGGCACCGTGTGCAGGGTCAGGAACGTCACCGAGTACGGCGGCAGGTCGTAGGTGAACGACGACGACAGCCCGTCGAGCTCCCGCGTGACCGGCTCGACCGTGCTCGGTGCCGTCTTGGTGTTCGTCGCGCCCGGGGGAGCGACGATCTCGGTGACCGACCCGGTCGGGGCGATCTGGGCGTCGGCGACCTCGACCTGCGTGCGCTGCGTGGCGGCCGAGACGTTGACGACCTTGACGACGAGGTCGCCGCTGTCCTCGTCGCGTGTGACCACCTGGAACACGTCGGCCGCGGGGGCCGGGTCGTCGTAGGACATCTGCAGCACGCCGTCGAGGTACAGCTCGATGTGCCGGCCCTCGACGACGACCTTGACCCGGTAGGTCTGGTCGGTCGCGATGCTGTGGCCCTCGACCGCCTGCACCTCACCGGCGCCGCCGCCGTCCGCCTTCTGCAGCGCCTGGCGGGTGTTGTTCCAGCCGCCCAGGTTCCACCAGAAGTAGTCGCTGGGACCACCGGCGGCGAACCCGACCAGGAAGCCCTCGGCACCTGCGGTCTTGCGGGCGTCGAGCTCGAGCGTGTAGCTGCTCCAGTCCTGCTCGTAGGTGCCGGTGGGGATGCTCCGGGCGTCGGTGGTCGTCGTGCTGGACTGCACGTACTCGCCGCCCACCACCGACCAGTCGCCCGTCTGCGGGGACCATGCCGAGGCGTCCGTGAACGTGTCCTCGAAGAGCACGGCGCCGCCGTCGTTCTCCGTCACGCGCACGTTGTCGTAGGCCGCGGAGGTGTTCCACGTGGACAGGAACACGCCGCCGTCCAGCGGCTGCGCCTCCACGGACGGGGTGGTCAGCGTGCTCGGGACCACCTGGTCGCCGACGTTGTTCGAGAACAGGTGCTGGACCCAGTAGTTGGCGCTGGCCCAGGACTCGTCGTTGTCGAACCAGATGGCGTCCGGCGACCACTGCACGTACGACTCGTTGGCCAGCAGCGGCGCGTAGGACGCCAGCTCCACCAGGTCGCCGTTGCGCTCCAGGCCCGTCATGTACGCGGCCTCGGACAATCCGTTCCACCAGGTGTTGCCGCGCGAGGCGTACTCGCCCAGGAACACGTGCGGACCCTCGCGGTCGTAGGAGTCGTAGCGCTCCGTGTTGGCCAGGAACCAGCTCGGGTCGTTGTAGTAGTGCTCGTCGACCAGGTCGACGTCCTGCTCGCGGGCGAAGTCCCAGAGGGCGTCGAAGCGGGCGCCGGTGTCGTCCGGACCCGAGTTGGAGATGATCTTCACGTCCGGGTACGCGGCCGCGATCGCGTCCCGGAACGCCGGGAAGTTGGCCTCGAACGTGGTGGTGTTCTCCTCGTTGCCGAGCCCGATGTACGGCAGCTCGAACGGCTCGGGGTGGCCCAGCGCGGCGCGCTCCGCTCCCCACGTCGTGGAGACGTCACCCGTGGCGAACTCGATGAGGTCGAGCGTGTCCTGCACCCAGCGGGCGATCTGCATCGGGTCGGTCATCTCGGGGATCGTGCTCCCGCAGCCGTTGGCGCCGACCGACAGCACGGGCAGCGGGATGGCCCCCAGGTCCTCGGCCAGCTCCATGTACTCCAGGTAGCCGATGCCGTAGGACTGGTTGTAGCCCCAGAAGTTCCAGTTGGTGGCGCGCTCCTCGACCGGCCCGATGGTCTCCTTCCACTGGTACGTGCGGCGCCGGTCGGTGTACCCGGACTCCTCGTACGTGCGGAACGTGCCGACGTTGGTGACGCAGCCGCCGGGGAAGCGCAGGAAGGACGGGTCGAGCGCGGCGATCTTCTCCGCGAGGTCCTTGCGCAGCACGGACGTGCCGTTCACCGGGCCCACCCACGTGTCCTGCGGGAACAGGGACACCTGGTCGAGGTGGAGCGTCGAGGCGGCACCGGCGAGGACGACGAGCCGTCCCGCGTCGGTGGTCGCGCTCGCGGTCAGCGTGACCTCGTACTTCCGCCACGTGTCCGAGCCGTCGACGTCGACCGTGCCGGACGCGACCGTCTGCGTGCCGTCCTCGACCGCGAGCGTCAGCGTCTGCGCGGTGGTGGTCCGTACCCAGACGCTCGCGTCGTACGACGCGCCGTCCCGCACCGCGACACCCGTGTTGTAGCTCGCGTTGCGCAGCCCGTCACCCGCTGCGGCCGCGACCAGCACGGCCCGGGTGCGGTTGGTGGCGTTGAGCCGGCCCTCGTCGTCGACCACCGAGACGGTGGTGCCGGCGCCGCTGCGGTCCAGCACGTCCCAGGCGGTCAGGCCGGTGAAGCTCGCGTTGTCCGCCGCGTTGAACTCGAACGAGCGGTTGCGCACCAGCTCGGCGTACAGCCCGCCGTCGGCGGCGTAGTTGATGTCCTCGTAGAAGATCCCGTACAGCCGGTCGGAGATCTCGGCGTCGGTCCCGTCGCCGTCGATCGCGATCGTGGTGCCCTCCGCCAGGGTGAACGGCTCGAGCACGAAGCCCGCGGCGAGGTCGGGATCGCCCAGCACGAGCGTTCCGTCGACGATCCCGACGGCCTGTGACCCGTCCGCCGAGACGACGTGCAGCCGCCCGCCGCCGGCCTCCCGCAGCCGGAGCACCGTGGCGTCGCCGCCGAGCGCGAGCCGGCCGTCGGGGAGCACGGTGACGGACCGCTCGCCGGCCGCCAGCTCGAGCCCGTCGGCCACCTCGGTCGCCTCGAGCACGAGCGGGTCACCCGGCCGCTGCTCCGCCACGACGATCGCGTCGTCCGCGCCGGTGGTCAGGTGCGGAGCCGCACCCGGGGCGCGCAGGGTGAACGGTCCGTCAGGCACGACGTCCTCACCGGGCGACGCCACCAGCGTGACGTCGTCGAACACGGCCGGGAACGTGGTGCCGTCCTGCGCGGCGAGCGCGTAGAGCCCCACGTGCTCGATGGGGAACGTCACGTCGACCGCGTTCACGTCCACCCACGCGGTGGTCGGCTCGTCCCAGCGTGCGGTGGTCACCGTGTCCCCGGTGCGGGTCAGCCGCAGGGTCTCGCCGGTCGAGCCGGGGCGGTCCTCGAAGTGGTCGGCGGCGAAGGTCGCCGCGGTCTCGACGTCGTTCTCGATGGCGACGCCCGACGGGGTCAGCCCGCCGACGTAGGTCAGTCCGGAGCGCACATAGTTGTCGAGGTCCTGGTAGGCGATGAGCCCGGCACCCTGGAAGGTCCGCGACACGGAGGCCTGCACGCGCACCGAGACGGAGAAGTCGCCGTCCGGGATGTCGAGGGTCATGACGTTGCGGGCCGAGTTGTTGCCCTGCCAGGTGTCTCCCGGCAGCGCGGTGAGGGTGAGCGCCCCGGGGTTCGCGGTGAGCGAGCGCGCGGTCGGCTCGTCGTTGAGCACGGTCCAGCGCGGGCCGAGCGTGGTGCTCTCGAAGCTGTCGATCCACGCCCCGTCGGGCACGGGTGGCGCCGCGCTCGCGGGCGCCGCGGCAGCGATGCCGAGCGGCACGGCGAGCGCCAGAGCGAGGATCGCGGACATCGGGCGGGTGGTGACGGGCATGGCAGCCTCCCCTGCGCGCACGTCGTCGTGCGCCTCGCCCGGGACTCTGTCGCGTCCGATGTGAGCGCTAACATCCCGGTGATCGGCACGACCATAGGACGATCCGGACGAGTCCGGCAAGACCCTCTACAACGATTACCGGCCGGTCAGTGCGCGGGCTCGGCCTTCCGGCGCCTCGGGATCACGTGCATGATCGCGACGACGACCGCACCGACGACCAGGCCGACCAGCGCGGAGCCGAGGGTGTCGATCAGCCACGCGAGGAACGGGCCCACACCGGCGATGCCGTGCACGCCCTCCTCCAGGTGGTGCAGCAGGTCGATCGGCGCGTGCCAGCCCAGGTCGTCGACCCCGGCCAGCAGGATGTGCCCGCCGACCCAGAGCATCGCGACGATGCCGACGGTCGACAGGACGGACAGGACCTTGGGCATCGCGAGCACCAGCCCGCGGCCGACCGTCGCCAGCGCCTTGTTCTCGCGCTCCGCCAGGTGCAGGCCGATGTCGTCCATCTTCACGATGAGCGCGACGACGCCGTAGACCAGCGCGGTGATCGCCACCGCCACGACGGCGAGGATGATCGCGCGGGACACGAACGGCTCGTCGGCCACCTCGTTGAGGGCGATCACCATGATCTCGGCGGACAGGATGAAGTCCGTGCGGATCGCGCCGGCCACCATCGACTTCTCGGTGTCCTCGCCCTGCACGGCGACGGGGACGGTCGTGTGCTCCTTGGCGTGGCCGCTGACCAGCTCCCAGATCTTCTCGGCCCCCTCGTACGCGAGGTACGTGCCGCCGACCATGAGGATCGGGGTCAGGAGCCACGGGATGAACTGGCTGAGCAGCAGGGCGGCCGGGAGGATGAACAGCAGCTTGTTGCGCAGGGACCCGATCGCGATCCGCTTGACGATGGGCAGCTCGCGCTGCGGCGAGAAGCCGTGCACGTACCGCGGCGTGACCGCCGTGTCGTCGACGACGACGCCCACCGCCTTGGTGCTCGCCCGGCCCGCGGCGGCGCCGATGTCGTCCACCGAGGCGGCAGCCAGCTTCGCCAGTGCGGCGATGTCGTCCAGAAGAGCGGCAAGACCGCCGGCCATCGGTTCTCCCTCGTTCGTGTGCTCCGGCGATCCTGGCACAGCGCACCGTGATCGGCCGTCCCGGCCGTCAGTTCAGGCTGGCGTCCTCGGCGAACGTCGACACGATCGCCAGGTCGCCGCCCTGGCGCCGCAGCACCCGCCGCCAGAGACCGTCCGGCTCCGCGGTGAGGACGTCGTCGGGGACCGCGTCGACGACGAACCACGAGCCCTCGGTCAGCTCCGCCTCCAGCTGGCCGTCGCCCCAGCCGGCGTAACCGGCGAACACCCGCACCCCGCCGACGTGGGGGACCACCGACTCCGGCGGCGCGTCGAGGTCGACCAGGCCGAACCGTCCGGTCACCCGGTCGACCTCCGGCGGCAGGGCGGCGCCCCGCGGCAGCGCCACGACCCCCATCGCCCCGTCCAGCCCGACCGGTCCGCCCTGGAAGAGCACCGGGGGGTCGCTCGCGTGCGGGTGCCAGTCGGGCAGCACGACGCCGACGTCCACCGTCGTCGGACGGTTCAGCACGATGCCGACCGCACCCGACTCGCTGTGGTCCAGCAGCAGGATGACCGTGCGGTGGAACGTGGGTTCGCGCAGGCTCGGGCGCGCGACGAGGAGCCGGCCGCGCAGCGCGGCATCGTCCGCACCGAGCCCGTCACCCGCCGTCATCAGGTCAGCTCCCGCCGCATCACCACGCGCGACCGGCCACCGCTGTGGCCGGTCGTCTCCGCCGCGTGCGTGAAGCCCGCCGCCTCGAACAGCCGGCTGGTGCCCACGTAGCCGGAGATGAGATCCACCCGGTCCCCGCTGTCCACGACGACCGGATACCCCTCGACGACCTCGGCCCCGTGCGCGGCGGCGTGCGCCACGGCCCCCTCGAGCAGCTCGTGCATCAGCCCCTGACCCCGGAAGCGCGGCCGTACGACGAAGCACACGACGCTCCACGCGTCCCGCCCGTCGACGAACGGGATCGTCCGAGAGTGCATCAGCCGCCGGTACGTGCTCCGCGGGGCCACCGAGCACCAGCCCGCCGCCTGCCCGTCCACGAACGCGAGCACCCCGGGACCGGGCTCCTGCGCGCACTCGTCGCGCATGTACTGGCCGCGCTCCTCGTTGGGCACGCGGCTGTCCCGGTACGCCATGCACCAGCACCCGCCGCCGCCCGGCTTCTTGACGCCGACGACCTCGAAGAAGTCGTCGTAGCGCCCGACCGCGGGAAGCACCTCGACTGCCATCGCTCCAGGTTACGGACCAGGTCGGGCGCGCGTCGCCCGGCCGGCGCACAGTTGGCTACCCTTGCGCGCAGCCGGACATACCTGACCAGTGGGGGCAACTGTGAGTGAACCGGGGACCGACGACGTACCTGACCGCCGCCCGAACATCCTGCGCGATCGCCTCGAGGCTGCCGCCACGACGGCCGGCGGGTCGCGGCTCGCCATCGGGGCCGTGTACGGCAACCCCCTCGACGCGGTCGCCGGCCGGATCGAGCGCGCGTGGGTGGCCGACGGGTCGACCGTCCGCCAGAACTTCGTCGACGACGTCCGCGGAGCAGGCCTCGGCGTGCGGGGTGCGTTCGACGGGCAGCACGACCGGCTGCAGGCGGACGCGGAGAGCGAGCCCCCGGAGATCGACGTGAACGCCCGACCGGACCTGAAGTGGAAGACCGACGGCGGCCGGATCGACTCCCGCGCGAGCATGGCGAGGCACTACTGATGGTCCTGGTGAAGATGGACGTCGACGAGCTGCGCGGCGCCGTGAGCGACCTCAAGTCGTTCTGGGACAAGGCGATGGCCGAGTGGACCGAGGTCAGCAACGCCTCCTACCCGGCGCTCGCGGACACGGGCGTCATGAGCACCGCGCTGAGCACGCACCTCGTCGCGGTCTCCGACCGCTGGCAGGACCTGCAGGCGCGGATCGACCTCGCCGTCCTGGTCAACACCGGCGACGACGGCAACGTCCCCTCCGGGGTGCTGGAGTACACGCTGCCGGGCAGCACGGAGTCGCTCGACTCGGTCAAGCAGGCGCTCGGCGAGGAGCTCGCGGAGTACTCGGCGACCGAGCACGCGCGCAGCGACACCGACGGCCAGAAGACCCTCGACGGGCTCCTGGCGCGGTACGTCGACGACCAGCTGGTCATGGGGTCGTTCTTCGACGAGGTGGGACCCGAGGGTCTGTTCGACCTCATGTCCGAGACCGCCGGCCACATGGGCGTCGACGAGACCGAGCTGCGCCTGTCGATCCTGGACCACCTCAAGGAGGGCCTGCACACGGCCGACGAGGGGTGGACCCCGACGAAGTCGCGCACCTACGCCGAGAGCCTCGTCGACGCGGCCGCCCACCCCGGCGACGAGTTCCGCGAGTACTGGAGCGACTACTCGAGCGCGCTGTCGTTCCTGCTCTACGACTCGGACTACTCGGACGAGTTCCTCACGTCCGCCGCCGACGCCATCGACGCCTACGAGCGGGTCGAGGCGGACGGCCAGGCCGGGCTGTGGTCCAGCCGGATGATGGGCCCGAACAAGTGGGGTGCGTACTTCCCCGAGGACGCGATCTCCGCCACCTGGGACCCGTCGGTCTCCCTGATGACCGCGCTGGCCAACAATGCGGAGGTCTCCCTCGACTTCTTCAGCGAGGGCGGCGGGAACGGCGAGCCGAACGACCGGCAGATGTACTGGATCCATGACCGCAAGTGGAGCGACGACCAGTTCAGCGCCCTGAGCGGCGCACTCGACGCGGCGACCACGGACCCGAGCATCCTGTCCGACCCCACGCAGGCCGGCCAGGCGGCGACGCTCGCCAGCCACACGGTCAACCTGCTCGGGCACCGTCCCGGCATCGACGGTGACACCCTCACGGGCGACATGGGCGGGACCGACGCGTCCGAGCACCTGGCGCACATCCTGGCGACGTACATGTACGGGGCGGACGTCGCGGCCGCCAACAGAGCCCCGGTCGACTGGAACGAGGGTGGCTCCTCCATGCTCGACGTGTCGTTCGCGGACGGGCAGTCGCTGACGCCGTTCTTCAACAAGGACTCGCTGACCACGTTCATCGCGCTGGCGTCGGGAACCCCGGACGGGATGACGACGCTGCGGGGCGGGCTCGACGCCTACGCCGACCGCAAGTACAGCCTCGCCCTGGCCTCGCTCGACGAGGGGACCGAGGCGGGCGAGGACAACTGGACCAATGCCTACACCGACCAGGGCGGCCTGGAGGGCTTGTTCGTCAAGGCTGTCGGCGACTCCGCCATCGCGAAGGCCAAGGGTGACGACGAGACGCGCCAGCTGTGGATCTCGTTGGCGTCCGACGGCGTCGGCATGATCCCGTTCGGCAGCCTGGTGACCAAGGCCGGCGGGGGCGCGGTCGTGGAGCAGACGATCTCCTTCGCGCTCGACAAGGGCATCAGCGAGGCGACCGACTCCGCCACGGAGAAGTGGGCGTCGCTCGAGGACGCGGCGATGGGCGAGTGGAACGGCAAGGCCGACGAGTCCTTGCAGCGGTCCCGGTACGCGGCGCTGCAGGCGATCGCGGCGCACGGCGGGCACCTGACCCCCGACGGCTCGCCGATCTGGAACCCCGACGGCACCCTGATCTCCTGGTCCGAGCTGCAGGAGCTGTCCCCCCAGGACCGCCTCAAGGGGCTCACGACGCTCAACGACTCCGACTCCGGGGCGGGCGTCATCCTCGACCAGCGTGGTTTCGACGAGGCCTACCAGAGCGCGTTCGATGCCTACTTCCAGTAGACGCGCCCCCAGGGAGCACCCGATGAGGACATCACGTCACCGCATCGCCGTCGCGGCGGGCGCCGCGATCCTGCTGCTCGCAGGGTGCACGCCGGACGAGCCGACCGCACCGGAGTTCCCGACCGACGGCACGCTCACCGTGGCCGACCTGCCCGACGGCGACTGGGCCGGACCGTACGAGAACTGGATCGAGGCACCCGGCGTCAACCGCATCCTGCGGTGCCAGGCGCTCGGGTCGCTCTGGGCGCCGGGGCTGTCACCGGTGAAGGAGGGCACCGCTCTCTTCAAGGACGGTGACACCCTCGTGTGGTCCATGGCGTACCAGCTGAAGTCCGAGTCCGCCGCGGAGCAGCTGATGGACCAGGTCCGGCTCGCCCAGAACTGCGTCCCTGCCACCCCGGACCCGGACTACGAGTTCACGATCGAGGACGACGGCTCCACGATCGTCGCCTGGGACCGGAACTCCGCGGACGATCGCGACATGGTGATCGAGGTCGCGGCTCGCCAGGACGGCTCGTCGGTGGTCGGCGTGATGGTCTCCTACCCCACCGCGGACCCGCCCGACGTCACGGCGGAGGGCCTGCTCGACCGTGCCGTCGAGGTCTCGGCGGACCTCCAGCCCGTCGAGTAGCCGTTACGCGTCGATGCGGTGGCGCTCGTCCTGGATCGTCGCGCCGGCGGCGACCAGCTTGAGCTCGTGCGCGCGGAAGTGGTGACCGCAGAACAGCAGCTCCATCCCGTCGGCCGTGGGGAGGGTCGCCTTCACGTACGCCGGCGCGCCGCAGCGGTCGCACCGGTCCTGGCGGGTCAGCTCGGCGGTCGTCGTGGGCAGGTCGGCGGTCGCGACGGTCATGGGTCCTCGTCTCTCTGGGCGGCGCTCGCTGCGCCGCACGTCCTGCTGACCAGAACCTTCGCGGACCGGTGGGCCATTCCGGATCGGTGTTCGCTCAGCGGGGAACCCGTCCGACGACCTGGTGGGCCCCGTGGGGATCGAACCCACAACCCGCGGATTAAAAGTCCGCTGCTCTGCCGATTGAGCTAGAGGCCCTACCCGCCGAATCGTAACGACTCCGCGGGTCGCTCCCGTGATCCCTGCTGCGACGAGTGCTCGTCCCCTGCGTGCGGCACCATGGCGCCATGGCGGCGCGTGCGGAGGAATCATCGGTGTGGCGCAGTCGCCGGTTCGAGATCCTCCTTGCTGCCGCCGGCGTCCTCGTTGCCCTGGTGCTCGCGTGGAGTGGCATCAACGACTGGCGCCTGCCGTTCGCCGCACCCCCAACCGCAGAACCCGCCCCGGAGCAGGCGGCCGGGCGGATGCTTGCCGCGGACAGCCCTGTGCGCGTCCGGTGGATCGGCGCGGCGGACGCGCTCGAGGTCACCTGGTCGGCGATGGACCACCCTGACCTGGCCTGGTACTCGGTGGACGTCCACGGGGTCTCACCTGTCCAGACCTGGTACAACGCCGGCTACCGGCCGGGCGAGGAGCTCGTGACGCAGACGACCGTGTACCCCGCGACCGAGACCAACGAGTACTACGCACAGTGGGGCAGAGCGGAACGGGTCGACGGCGGCAACGAGGTCTGGCGCATCTGTGTCACCGGCATGAAGCCCGTCCCCGCCGATGCGGACGTCGACGAGTTCGCGATCGACGGCGCCGAGATCTGCTCGGACCTCTTCACGCTCCCCGTCACGACCGAGGTGCAACCTCCGAGCCCTTGACAACTAATCTTGTCAATGCCACCGTGGCGTGATGCAGGACGTCGAGGTCATCGAGAGCGCACAGGCAGCCGCCGTCGCGCTGGACCCGGTCCGGGCGCGGCTGCTCGGCGAGCTGGTCGTCCCGGCCTCCGCCGCGGGGCTCGCCGCGCGGGTGGGCATCGCGCGCCAGAAGGTCAACTACCACCTCAAGGCGCTCGAGGCGCACGGCCTGGTGGAGCTGTCCGAGGAGCGGATGCACGGGGGCATCACCGAGCGGGTGCTGCAGGCGTCGGCGGCGTCGTACGTCGTGTCGCCTGCAGCCGTCAGCGCCTCGGCGGCGGACCCGGACGCCACCGCCGACCACCTGTCGGCGGGCTACCTCGTCGCGCTGGCCGGCCGGCTGGTGCGCGAGGTCGGCACGCTGGCTCGGCGGGCCGGTGCGTCCGGCAAGCGACTGCCGACGCTGACCATCGACACGCAGATCGGGTTCCGGTCGGCCGCCGACCGGGCCGCCTTCGCCGACGACCTCACCGCCGCGGTGCTCGACCTGGCCGCGCGCTACCACCACGACGACGGGCGCCCGCACCGGCTCGTCGTCGCCGCCCACCCGCTCCCTGAGGAGGACTCATGAGCACGATCCCGACCGTCCCGTACCGCCTGGAGTTCAGCGTCGAGGTCCCGGGCACCCCGGAGCAGGTCTGGCAGGCCATCGCCACCGCCAAGGGCATGAGTGCCTGGTTCACGCCGACCGAGCTGGACGAGCGCGAGGGCGGACGCCTGCGCTTCGTCATGGGTCCCGAGATGGACTCGACGGGCGAGGTCACCGCCTGGGAACCGCCGCGCCGCCTCGTCTACGCGGAGGACTGGGCCGCCCTCATGGGCAAGGACCCGGACGACCTCAGCCCGCTGACGTCGGAGTTCGTCGTCGAGGCGCAGTCCGGCGGCACCTGCGTCGTGCGGGTCACCACCAGCGGCTTCGGAATCGGTGCCGACTGGGAGCAGGAGTTCTGGGACGACATGGGTCCGGGCTGGATGCCGTTCTTCGACAACCTGCGCCTCTACCTGGCGCACTTCCCCGGGCAGGAGGCCACCCACCTGGAGGTCACCGCCTCCCACCCCGGCTCCGCGGAGGCGCTCTGGTCCGCCGTGCGTGACGCTCTCGGCCTCGGCGACGAGGGTGCGAGCGTCGACGTGCGCGGTGCCACCGGCACGGTCGAGCGTGCGGGCGAGCACCAGGCACTGGTGCGGCTCACCGCTCCGGTGCCCGGGATGCTCAGCGTCTACACGTACCCGGAGGAGGGGGACAAGGCGACGGCGGGCGTCCGGGCGTACCTGTTCTCCGCCGGCGCGGCGGAGTACGTGCGGCGCGAGGAGCCGGCCTGGCGGGCCTGGCTGCAGGGCCTCTCGGTCTCGGCGTGACGCCGTGCTGACACAGGTCGCCGAGGGCGTGCTGGTCCACCAGAGCGAGTTCGTGCAGAGCAACGCCGTCGTCGTGCAGGGCGGGTCCGGCGTGCTGCTGGTCGACCCGGGGCTCACCGGCGCGGAGCTGGAGTGCCTCGCCGACGACCTGGCCGGCCTCGGCCAGCCCGTGGTCGCCGCGTTCTCCACGCACCCGGACTGGGACCACGTGCTGTGGCACCCCCGGCTCGGTGAGGCGCCTCGCTACGCCACGGCGCTGGGTGCCGCCACGATGCGGGACCAGCTGGCCGACCCGGCCACCAAGGTCCGCATCGCCGAGCACCTGCCGCCGGAGATCCACGGACAGGTGCCGATGGACCTGCTCGGCCTCCTCATCGGTCTGCCCGACGGGACGACGGAGCTCCCCTGGGACGGCCCTGTGGTCCGGATCGTCGAGCACCGCGGGCATGCGCCGGGCCACGCGGCGCTGTGGATCGAGGACCGTGGGGTGCTCGTCGCCGGCGACATGCTCTCCGACGTCCTGGTGCCGATGCTCGACACGGACGACGACGCCGACCCGGTGGAGGACTACCTCGCCGGGCTGCGGCTGCTCGACGCCGTGGCGGGCGTTGCGGCGGTCGTCGTGCCCGGCCACGGCTCGGTCGGGGGTGCGGGCCAGGTGCGCGAACGCATCGACCAGGACCGTGCCTATGTGCAGGCCCTGCGTGACGGCGAGGAGCCGGACGACCCCCGGATCGGGCCGTCGGCGCAGGACGGCTGGGACTGGGTGGTCGGCGTGCACGAGTGGCAGGTGCAGCAGCTCAGGGACCGGTCCGGCGCACGTCCCAGCTCTGCGTGAGGTCACGTCCGACGACTCAGGAGTGCGCGCGACCCGCCCTCGCCCCTGCGCCGGGGACGCCGCCGGCCTGACTACCGTGAGGCATGCCCCCCTCCCGCAGCCGCCCGGCGCGCTACGCCAAGCGCCGGCAGCGACGGATGAAGGCGGTCGAGCACGACCTCAGCCCGCAGCAGTGGGCGGCGCTAAGCGCGGCGTGGGGCGGGTGCGCGTACTGCGGGGCCGCCGACCGACCGCTGCAGCGCGACTGCGTCCTGCCGATCTCCCGCGGGGGCCGGTACACGCTCGAGAACATCGCGCCCGCGTGCGGCTCGTGCAACGCGAGCAAGTGCAACGACGAGGTCACCGGCTGGCTCCGGCGCAAGAAGCTGGACGAGCGGGCGTTCCTCGAGAGCCACGTGCGGATCCAGGCGGAGCTCGCCGTGCTCTTCGCGGAGCAGCCCCTCTAGTCCGGGGGAGCGAACTGGCTCGCGGTGAACACCGCGCCCTGCGGGTCCCGGATCGTCGCCGTCAGTGCCCACTGGGCATCCTCGGTGTCGAGCACCTCGCCGCCGTGCTCGGTGGCCAGCGCGGCGGTCCGGTCCCGGTCGGCCACCGCGAACGACACGTGGAAGTGCGGCGCCTCGCCCTCGCCGGCCGGGTTGACCCACGCGATCGCGTCCTCGAACCCGGGCGGCACCGAGATCTCGGCCTGACGCTCGCGGATGTCCGGGTCCGTGGTAGCCGCCAGGTGGTCGCCGTAGCCGGGCAGGCGCACCATCGTGGCGAAGCCGAGGTCGTCGAACTGCCACCCGAACACCTCGGTGTAGAACGCCGTGGCCGGCGAGTCGCTGCGCAGGTCGCTGAAGTTCCAGCTGCCGGGTGCGTTGACCAGCTGCGCGCCGAGCCGCCGCCTCGGCTGCCAGAGCCGCAGAGGCGTGCCCCCAGGGTCGGTGAACGCCGCCCAGGTACCGCCCTCACCCGCGGCCGTCGGCCCGGTGGTGACGGTGCCGCCCGCGGCGGTGATCCGGTCGAGGACCGCCTCGACGTCCTCGACCGCCACGTAGGTGTGCCACGTGGGCTTCTCGTCGCCCTGACCGATCCCCGCCACGTCGAGCCCGTCTACCTGCGCGATGACGTACCGGGCCGGAGCGCCGGGCGGCGCCGCGTCCTGGAACGTCCAGCCCAGCACCGCTGCGTAGAACGCCAGCGTCCGGTCGACGTCCGGCTGCTCGAGGTCCACCCACGACGGGACGCCCTGCGGGTACGTCCGCTGCTGCTGCGTCATGCGTCCACGTTAGGCGCGACCACCGACACGGAGCGAGAGCTCCAGCAGGGTGCAGGAGAACGTGGCGAACTCGACCTGTCCGACCGCCCGGAACCCGTAGGCCTCGTAGTACCGGCGCAGCACGGGGTTGGTGGTCCGGCAGTCGAGCCGCAGCACCTCCACGCCCGCGTCGCGCCCCCGCTGTGCCGCCCAGTCCAGCAGGGCCGAGCCGAGCCCGCGGCCCGCCGCGCGGCGGTCGACCATGAGCCCGTGCACGTAGACGGCCGGCGTGCGGTCGGCGCCCCAGAAGTCGGGGTCCGACCACAGGAGCCGCACCGTGGCCAGCACGTCCAGGTCGTCGTCGGCCACCACGTGCCACTCCCCGGCCGCGACCTGGGCCGCGATGCGCTCGCGGGGCAAGGAGCCCCGCGGCCACTGCACGGTGCCCGTAGCGGCCATCCAGTCCTCCAGGGAGCGGCGCAGCGCGTGGATCGCGTCGACGTCCGCTGCGCTCGCGGGGCGCGGGGAGACCGGGGCCACGGCCGCTCAGCTCCCGGCCAGGACCTTCGCCTTCGCCGCCGCGTACTCGACGTCGTCCAGGTGGCCGTCGCGGTGCAGCTCGCTCAGGCGCTCCAGCCGGGTGGTGACGTCGGCGTCCGGGGAGGCTGCGGGCGTGTGGCCGGCGTACTCGTGCCGGGTCCGCTGGAACGCCTCGGCACCGTCCTTGGCGGCCGTGGCGGCGCCCTTGGCCAGGGCGACGCCGGTCTCGCCGACCGCGACGACGGCCGTCGCGCTCTTGGCGGTCAGGGACGTCTTCGTCGGGTCGCTCACGGGCAGCTTGTCGATGCCCGCCGCCACCAGGCGCTGGACCTCGTGCGCGATGCCCAGGCGGCGGAGCCGCTCGTCGAGGGGGGCCTTCTCGTCGCGGGGCGCGTCATCGGTCGACACAGGGAGTACCTCCGTGCTCGTGGTGCTCGTGGTGGAGTCGACCATCTTTCCCCACCCGGGTCCCGCACGTTCGCCGAGAGGCGAAATCCGGTGCCGGCGCTCGCCGGGCGGCCTGGGCGTCGAACCCCCGTGCTAGTGTCCGCGTGAGGACGACTTGACCATTCCATGACCATCGAGGATGCGGGCGATCAGGCCCTCTGCGCCGCCCGGACACGAAGGACGACGATGACCGACGCAGCCCCCTTGCAGCCTCCCGCGCCGCAGTCCGTCTTCGCGCTCGAGGCCCCCGCTCCGATGGCGCCGGTGGCGACCACGCAGGCGCCCGCCATGGCGCCGCAGATCCCCGAGTCGGCACTGCCGGGTCTCGACGCCAAGGTCAGCTCCTACGTCGAGGGCCTCATGAAGGCGCAGGTGGGCTCGCCCGAGCTGGCCAGCAAGGCCGACGACATCCGCCTCATGGGCGACTCGGACATCCGCGCGGCCGCGGACACGTCGAACCGGCTGCTCCAGATGCCCGTCAAGGAGCTGCGCGAGGGCGGCGTCTCCGGCACGTCGCAGGTCAGCAAGTCCCTGCTCGACCTGCGCAAGACGGTCGAGAGCCTGGACCCCAGCGAGGCCACGATCGGCAAGAAGCTGCTCGGGCTGATCCCGTTCGGGGACTCGATCACCGACTACTTCCGCCGGTACGAGAGCTCGCAGAAGCAGATCGACGCCATCGTCCGCGCGCTCTACAACGGTCAGGACGAGCTGCGCAAGGACAACGCCGCGCTCAACCTGGAGAAGCAGCACCTCTGGGACACCATGGCCCGCCTGCACCAGTACATCTACGTGGCGGAGTCGCTGGACACCCGCCTGTCGACGACGATCGCGGAGCTCGACGCCACGGACCCGGCGCGGGCCAAGGCGCTGCGCGAGGACGTGCTGTTCTACGTGCGCCAGAAGCACCAGGACCTGCTCACCCAGCTGGCCGTCTCCATCCAGGGCTACCTGGCGATCGACATCATCATCAAGAACAACATCGAGCTCATCAAGGGCGTCGACCGGGCAACGACCACCACGGTGGCCGCCCTGCGCACGGCCGTCATCGTCGCCCAGGCCCTGAACAACCAGCGGCTGGTCCTCGACCAGATCACGGCGCTGAACACCACGACGACGGGCCTCATCGCGTCGACCGCCAAGATGCTCAAGGAGCAGTCGGCGGGCATCCAGGAGCAGGCGGCGCAGGCGACGGTCGGGCTGCCGCAGCTGCAGCAGGCGTTCGCGGACATCTACGCGACCATGGACTCCATCGACACGTTCAAGGTCAAGGCGCTCGACTCGATGGCCACCACCATCGGCGTGCTGGAGACCGAGACGACGAAGGCGCGCACCTACCTCGACCGGGTGAAGCGTGCGGACACCACCGACGTCGCCAGCGGGTCGCTCGACCTCGGCACGTAGGCCAGGTGCGATGAGCTGGTTCGCACGCCTGAGGGGGCGGCGTCGGGAGCCCGAGGTCCCTGCCGCGCCCCCGGCACCGACGACGGCGGACATCGTCGCGTCCGCCCACCGGGTCGAGCAGCAGATCGCGGGGAAGGTGCCCGCCGCCGTCACCGCGCGCGTCCTGCGGATCACCCGGACCGTCGACGAGATGGCACCGCGGCTGGACCGGCTCGGTGCCGGCAGCCGGCAGGCGCACACCGTCGTCGCGACCGCCACCAGCTACCTGCCCGAAGCCGTGGGCGGGTACCTGCGGCTGCCGCGCGACTTCGCCGACCGCCGGGTCGTCCATCAGGGCAAGACGTCCCTCATGGTGCTCTGCGACCAGCTCGACCTGCTCGGGGCGACCTTGGACAAGATCTCCGACGCCGTCTCCCGCGAGGACGCCAACGCCCTCGTGGCGCACGGGGCGTTCCTCGCCGAGAAGTTCGGCAGCTCTTCGCTCGCGCTGGCCCCGGAGGCCGGCCTCGACACCCCGCAGGTGGACCGCCCGTGACCCTGACCGTCGCCCTCGACGCGCTCGTCTCGGCGGGCGCCACCGCCGGCCTCGACCGGGACGCCGTCCGCGACGAGGGTGCGCGCCTGGCCGCCGCCGTGGCCGAGTCGGTCCCCGGTGCGGCGACCGGGTGGCTGGAGGCCGTGGGGTCCCCGGACGCCACGTTCGGCGCGTTCTTCGCGGCAGCCTCCAGCGCGCGCCGCTGGCGGTCGTCGCCCACCGACCTGCTGGCCGGCCTCGTCGGCACCCCCCACGCCTCGCCCTACGCCGAGGCGCTGGCGCAGGTGGTGTCCGCGGCGTGCGACCTCGGTCCGGCGGAGATCGACGTCATCGCCCGCGCGTCCGCGACCGCGGCGGTCCAGCGCGCCGCGGTGACCGGACCGGTCGCGGAGGCGCCCACCCTGCCCGCGTTCGACCTGTCGGCCCTCGCGCTCCCGCCGGTGCCGCGCGGCGACGACGGGCCGGGCCTGGTGCCCGTGCACGGCGCCCCCACGCAGCCAGCCGCCGGCACGACGTACCTACCCGAGGAGCCGCCCGCGAAGAGCCTGGAGGAGCTGCTGGCCGAGCTCGACGCCCTCGTCGGCCTCGGGCGCGTGAAGCGCGAGATCCGGCAGCAGACCCAGCTCCTGCGCGTCGAGCGGCTGCGCACCGAGGCGGGGCTCACGGCGCCGACGCTCACCCGGCACCTGGTGTTCCTGGGCAACCCCGGCACCGGCAAGACGACCGTGGCGCGGCTGGTGGCCGGCATCTACCGGGCGCTCGGGCTGCTGGCCAAGGGGCACCTGGTGGAGGTGGACCGCTCCGAGCTGGTGGCCGGCTACCTGGGGCAGACGGCCGTGAAGACGTCGGAGGTCGTCGCGACCGCGCTGGGCGGGGTGCTGTTCGTCGACGAGGCCTACGGGCTGGCGGAGGACCAGTACGGCGCCGAGGCGGTGAACACCCTGGTCAAGGACATGGAGGACCACCGTGACGACCTCGTGGTGATCGTCGCCGGGTACCCCGGGCCGATGGCGACCTTCCTGGCCACCAACCCCGGGCTGGAGAGCCGGTTCTCCACGACGGTCGAGTTCGACGACTACACCGACGCCGAGCTGCGCGAGATCTTCGCCCGCGCCGCGGCCAAGGCCGACTTCGAGCCGACGGTCGAGTGCCTGGACCGGTTCGAGGAGCTGGCGTCGCTGCAGATCCGCGACGAGGGGTTCGGCAACGGCCGGTACGCGCGCAACGTGCTGGACCAGGCGATCACCCGGCACGCCTGGCGGCTGCGGGACGTTGAGCAACCGACGGTGGAGCAGCTCCGGCTGCTCGTCCCGGAGGACCTGGTGCCCGCACCCGACGCGCCGGAGCCCGTGAACGTGAACGAGCCGGAGCACGTGAACGACCACCTCGAGGAGCCCGCGTGACGCAGACGATCGCCCCGCCGGCGCCGACCACAGCGCCGGCACCCCGGACCGGGCTGCGCGGCGCGCTCAGCCGCACCCCGGGACGCCTGCGCGTGGCGGGCGTCGTCGCGGTGCTCGCGGCCGGGGCGGTGGGTGTCATCGGGCTGAACGCGGGCCTCGCGCAGTCCGAGGCGCTGGCCGACGCCGACGCGGACACCACCCAGCTGGTCGGCATCCAGGACGTGCGCAACGACCTGGTGGTCGCCGACGCCACCGCCACCAACGCGTTCCTGGTGGGCGGCCTGGAGCCGCCGGAGCAGCGTGCGCGGTACGACGAGGCCGTGACGGCCGCCGCGACCGGGCTCGCCCGGCTGGCCGGGTCCAACGCCGCCGACGCCGAGCTGCTCGGGGAGGCGACGGCGGGGCTGACCGCGTACACCGGCCTGGTCGAGCAGGCCCGCGCCAACAACCGGCAGGGCTTCCCCGTCGGCGCCGCGTACCTCGACCAGGCGTCCGCGGTCCTGCGCTCCGACGTGCTGCCGCCGCTGGACGACCTGGTGCAGGCCAACAGCGACCGCGTCGACAGGTCCTTCGACTCGGTGGCGTCCGTGCCGTGGCTGCTGGCACTCGGCATCCTCGCGCTCGCCGCCCTGGTCGTCGTGCAGGTGTGGCTGGCCCGGCGCACGCACCGGCGGCTCAACGCCGGCCTGTTCTGGTCCACGGTCCTCGCTCTCGCGGCGACGATCGGCGGCGCCCTGGTCCTCGGGTCGGCCGCCCGGTCCGCCGGTGAGGCGCGCAGCGGCCCGTACGACGCGACCGTCTCGGTGTCGCAGGCGTACTCGCTGGCCAACGACGCGAAGTCCCAGGAGTCGTTCACGCTCATCAAGCGCGGCTCCGGGGCGACGTACGAGGAGCAGTTCGTCGCCAAGACCACCGAGGCCGGTGACCTGCTGGCCCGGCCGACGGTCGAGCCGGGTCTGCTGCCGCTGCTCGACGAGTGGGTCGCGGCGCACGGGCAGATCCGTGCGCTCGACGACGGCGGCGACTGGGACGGCGCGGTCGCGCTGGCGATCAGCGACGAGCCCGGTGCCCCGAACGACGTGTTCGAGACGTTCTCGACGGCCGCCAGCAGCAGCCTGGAGGCCAGCGCCGCGCAGACGCACGACGCCCTGTCCGGCTCCGGCGGCTCGTCGGTGCTGGCCGGCTGGCTGATGCTCGTCGCCGGCGTGCTCGCCGCCGTCCTGTCCTGGCGTGGCATCTCGACCCGAGTGGAGGAGTACCGGTGACCCCGACCCGATCCCTGCGGCGCGGCGCGCTCCTCGCCTCCGTGGCCCTGCTCGCCGGCTGCGCCGGGGCACCCGCCGCGACGACCGCCCCGCAGCGGCAGGCCGCGGCCTCGGTCGCGCTGCCGGCCGCCACGGTCTGCGACGACGCGCTGGAGTCCACCACCTCGTACGCACCCGAGCCGGGCGGTGCCGCGCCGAGCGTCGACGCCATCCGGGCCCGCGGCGCGCTGCGCGTGGGGGTCTCCGCCGACACGCTCCTCATGGGTGCGCGCAACCCGCTGTCGGGGCAGATCGAGGGCTTCGACATCGACATGCTGCACGCCGTCTCAGCCGCCATCTTCGGCGACCCGAACCGGCTGCAGTTCCGGGTGATCACGTCGGCCCAGCGTCTGGAGGTGCTGGAGAACCACGAGGTCGACCTGGTGGCGCGCACGTTCACCATGAACTGCGAGCGGTGGGGCACCATCGCGTTCTCCGCCGAGTACCTCACCGCCGGCCAGAAGGTGCTGATCACGCGCGACTCCACCGCGACCGGCATCGAGGACCTCGACGGGCAGCGCGTCTGCGCCCCCGAGGGCACGACGACCCTCGAGCGGCTCGAGGAGACGTACCCCGCGGTCGAGGCCGTGAGCGCCCCGACGCACACCGGCTGCCTGGTCCTGTTCCAGCAGGGCAAGGTCGACGCGATCACGGGCGACGACACGATCCTCGCCGGCTTCGTCGCGCAGGACCCCTACGCCAAGGTGGTCGGCGAGGCGTTCAGCGCGGAGCCGTACGGCGTCGGCGTCGCGGCGGACCAGCCGGACCTGGTCCGGTTCGTCAACGGCGTGCTCGACCAGGCCAAGGCCGACGGCACGTGGGCGACCACCTACACCCGGTGGCTGGGCGCGCTCGGACCCGCCCCGGCGCCGCCGGTCTCGGTGTACGGCCGGTGAGCGGACCTGACGCGCCCGAGGCGCCCGGCAGGCTGGGGGAGCCGATCCCCGCACCGCAGCTGCTCACCTACCTCAGCGGGCTGGAGGCGTGGCTGGCGCACCGCCGTGCGGAGCTCGACCGGCTGGACCAGGCTGCGCAGTCGTCGCCGGCGTCGCAGAGCTACACCGACGACGTCCTGCTGGCGCTGACCATGTGGCAGGCGATCCGGACCCGGACGGACGAGCTGGTCGAGGCGTGGGACTCGGGCCGGGCGGACGCGGTCGCCCGGGAGAAGATGTCGCAGCTGGTCTGGGGCCGGCTGCACTCGGGGCTGGGCGCCGCGCTGGTCTCGCTGGTGGAGGCCGTGACGCTGTGCGACGCGATGATCTCCCAGATCCGGGCCCGGCTGTCGTTCGACCCGGACACCGCGGACCAGGCGGCGCGGCTGCGCGGGCTGCGGGCCGGCCTGGTGCGCTGCGAGGACCTTGCGGGCATCGACACCGACCAGCGGGAGCGCGTCGCGGCCCTGCGCACGCGCGAGCAGAAGCTGGTCACGCAGGCGGCCCGGGGCGCCGACATCTCGGGTCCGCTCGCCGAGCTGGAGGCCCGGGCCGCGCTGCTGGAGCGCGACCTCATCGTGCAGGTCTCGCAGCGGCGGACGCTGGAGAAGGGCCGCGCCGACGCGGAGGCCGCGATGGCTGCCCTCGAGACGCGGGAGCCGACGCTGCACGAGCTGGCGCAGCGGTGCCGCCGCGAGATCGCGCACCCGCCCAAGCTGGCCGTGCCCGACGTCTCGCGCCTCGGCGCCGTGCCGGAGACGCGCACGGAGCTCGACGCGTTCGTCGACCGCCTCGCCGCGGTCGGCCGCGCGTTCGACGCCGTCGCCGACGCCTACAGCTCACCCCTGCGCGAGCGCGCGGAGCTGCGCTACCGGCTCGAGGGTGCCCGCGCGGCCGCGGACGCCAACGGCCGCAGCGCCTCGCCCACGGTCCGCTCGGGGTACGACGAGGCCCGCGCGGTCGTCGGTCAGACCCCGTGCGACCTCACCATGACCCGCTTCCTCGTGGAGCAGTACGAGTACCTCACCCGCGACCTGCCCACGGTGGGTCAGGAGGGACGACGATGATCGCCTGCACCGAACCGGGCTGCACCGGCACCTACGAGGACGGCTACTGCAACGTCTGCGGGTCACCGCAGATGGCGACGTCGCCGACCGTCGCAGGGGCGCCTGCGTCGGCGACGTCGCTCCTCGGGACCGGGGTCGCACAGGCGAGCCCGGACCGCGCGGCGGCGGCCACGGACCCCGACGCCGAGCGGTCCACCCGCACGGGCCGCACCAGCTCGAGCCGGCTGGCCACCGCCGCGCTCG
>NZ_CAURTV010000017.1:0-51020 GCF_963527515.1 uncultured Cellulomonas sp.
CGCCCGGGCCCCCCGCCCCCGGGGCCGCGGGGGCGGGGGGGCCGGGGGCCCCCCCCCCCGCCCCGGGCCCCCGCGGGCGGCCCCCCCCCCCGGCCCCCCCCCCCGACGCGATGGGGTGGCTAACGGGACTTGAACCCGCGACCCCCTGGACCACAACCAGGTGCTCTACCACCTGAGCTATAGCCACCACGATCCCCCGACGCGGACGTCGGGGCGTCCAGAAGTGTACCTGAGCCGACGGCCACTTCTGGAACCGGCCGACAGTGGCCTCGGCCACTGCCGGGCGAGATCAGAGCCGGGCGATGATCGCGTCGGCGAACCGTCCGGCCGAACCGTCCGCGTACGCGAAGAACAGCGAGGGCTCGGTGAGCTCCACCTCGAGGACGACCGGGTTCCCGTCGTCGTCGAGGATGAGGTCGACGCGGGCGTACAGCAGAGGTCCGTCGACGCCCGGCGCGATGCCGGGCAGCGCGGCCACGACGCGCTCCGCCAGGTCCCGCTCCGCGTCGCTGGCGTCGCGCGCGGTCAGCGTCTCGTCGCGGTACAGCACCTGCTCCGTCCGGAACGGCCCCTCGAGCAGCGCGCCCTTGCGGACCGAGTGGCTGAACTTCCCGTCCATGAAGACCAGCGCGGTCTCCCCTGCGGTGTCGACGTGGCGCAGGTAGCGCTGGATCATCACGCGGCGTCCCACGCTGAGCAGGTTCTTGGCGTGCGTGATGGCGAGCGAGCGCTGCTGCGTCACGCCGGCGTCGTAGCGGCCGGTGTCCCGCGAGCCGGCGCTGACCGTCGGCTTGATCACGAAGTCGCCGAACGCCGGGAACCGGGTGTGGATGGCGCGCGAGTCGAGGTTCCGCTCCGGGTCCAGCCAGATGGTCGGCACGATCGGCAGGCCGGCCTTCTCCAGGTCCCGCAGGTACGTCTTGTCGATGTTCCAGCCGACCACGGCCGCGGGGTTGAGCAGGGTGCTGGTGTGCTCCACCTTGCGCGTCCAGTCGGCGAACTGGGCGGGCCGGTCGGTGTAGTCCCACGTCGAGCGGATGACCACGTGCGGGTACGTGCCCCAGTCGACGGTCGGGTCGTCCCAGACGACGACGTCCGTGGCGACCCCCCGCTCGAGGAGCGCGTCGCGCAGTGCGTGGTCGTCGGCGTCGAGCTCGGGGAGCTCGGCGCAGGTCGCGAGGGCGAGGCGTGCGGTCGGCGTGGTCACCTGCGCAGCGTACCGACGGGGGCGCCCTCGTCCGTTGTGTCCTGCGTCTCGTCGGCCGGTCCCGCGAGGCGGTCCAGCGCCCGCACGACCGTGGCCGGGCTGGCGCTGCCGACGACGTGACCGCCCGCGTCCCGCACGGGGACCGGACCGTCCGCACCGACGAGCGCGTCGAGCACGTCGCCCAGCTCCGCGCCGACGTCCACGGGCGTGCCGCTCGCTGCCTGCGCGGGCGACGGGTCGAGGTCGGCGAGCTCCAGGCGGCCCAGGGCGAGCAGGCGAGCGGTCCGGCCGCGCCCGACGAGGTCCGCCACGGCGGCGGTGGCGGGCCGGGCGACGATCTCCAGCGGCGAGGCCAGCTGCTCGATGTGGGCCCCGGTGCTCAGCACGGCCACGCGGTCGGCCATCCGCACCGCCTCGTCGATGTCGTGCGTGACCAGCATGACCGTGGTGCCCAGCGTGCGCTGGATCCGCGCGAACTCGTTCTGCAGGCGCCGCCGGCCCACCGGGTCCACCGCGCCGAACGGCTCGTCCATGAGCAGCACGGGCGGGTCGGTGGCCAGGGCGCGGGCCACCCCGACGCGCTGACGCTCACCGCCGGAGAGCTCGTGCGGGAACCGGCGGGCGTACCGGTCCGGGGCCAGACCGACCAGGTCGAGCAGCTCGTCGACCCGCGCAGCGGTCCGCTTGCGGTCCCAGCCGACCAGGCCCGGCACGGTGGCCACGTTCTGCGCGACCGTGCGGTGCGGGAAGAGCCCGACGTTCTGGATCACGTAGCCCATCCGGCGCCGCAGCCCCACGGGGTCGACGGTGGTGACGTCCTCGCCCTCGAGCATGATCCGGCCCGAGCTCGGCTCGACCAGGCGGTTCGCCATGCGCAGGGTGGTCGACTTCCCGCAGCCCGAGGGGCCGACCAGGACCAGCACCTCGTGCGGCCGGACCGCGAGGGACAGGTCCGTCACGGCCGCGCCGGACTCCCCCCGACCGCGGTCGGACGCGTACGACTTGCTCACGTGCTCGAAGGCGATCGCCGCGTCGTCCGTCACCCCCAGGACGCTAGTCGCCCCGTCCGACAGCCGCAGGGCCAGACTGCGCATGTCGGAGCCCGCCGGTACGTTTCACGGCATGCGGCTGGCCCAGGCTCCACCCAACCCGTGGTTCTCGTGGGAGTACGTCGAGCGCAACGCCCAGGACATCGGTCGTGCGCTCGAGCAGCACGCCACGCTCACCCTGCAGGCGGTCGTCATCGCCTTCGTCCTCGCCGTCCCGCTGGGCGCCCTGGCCCACCTGCGCCCCCGCCTGGCGGGGCCTGTGCTCGGCGTCGCCGGAGTCCTGTACACGGTGCCGTCCCTCGCCCTGTTCGCCATCCTCGCGCCGTACACGGGCATCGGCCGGACCACCGTGCTCATCGGCCTGGTCTCCTACGCGCTGCTCGTGCTCACCCGGAACGTGCTGGTCGGGCTGCAGGGCGTGGACCCGGCCGTCCGCGACGCGGCCCGCGGCATGGGGTACAGCCGGGCGCGGATGCTGTTCCGGGTCGAGCTGCCCCAGGCGGTGCCGAGCATCGTCGCCGGCCTTCGTCTGGCCACCGTGACCACCGTCGCGCTCGTCACCGTCGGCGTCGTCGTCGGGTACGGCGGCCTCGGGCAGCTCATGTTCCGCGGCTTCCGCAGCAACTACCACGCCGAGATCATGACCGCGACGGTGCTCTGCCTCCTGCTCGCCCTGGTGTGCGACCTGGTGCTCGCGGGCGTCGGCCGGCGGCTGACCCCGTGGGCGCGCGTCGAGAGGCCGGTGTGACATGGACGTCCTGACCGACGCGTTCACCTGGCTCAACGACCCGCTCAACTGGACGGGCCGCAACGGGGTGCTGGCGCTCGCCCTCGACCACCTGACCGTCTCCGTCCTCGCGGTCCTGCTCGCGGCCGTCGTGGCGCTCCCCGTGGGCCTGTGGCTGGGTCACCGGGGCCGGGGGGCGACCGTCGGGGTGGTGGTCGCCAACACCACGCGAGCCCTGCCGACGCTCGCCCTGCTGACCCTCCTCGCGGCGAGCGGGCTGTTCGGCAACACCGCGACCGTGCTGGCGTGCGCCGTCTTCGCGGTGCCCCCGCTGCTGACCAACACGGTGACCGGTCTGGGCGAGGTGGACGCCGACGTGCGGGACGCGGCCCGTGGGGTGGGGATGTCCGGGGCGCGCAGCCTGTGGGCGGTGGAGCTCCCGCTCGCCGTGCCGCTGATCGCAGCCGGTGTGCGCACCGCGGCGGTCCAGGTGCTGGCCACGGTGCCGCTCGCGGCGCTGGTCGGGGGCCGCAGCCTGGGCAGCATCGTCGTCTCCGGCTTCGGCACGCAGGACTACGGCCAGGTGCTGGCGGGCGGCATCCTGGTGGCCGGGCTCTGCCTGCTGGCGGAGGGACTGCTCGCGATCGTGCAGCACCTGCTCACCCCGCCGGGCCTGCGCGCGCTCGCCCGGGACACGTCCGACACGCCGTCCCGGCGGGCGCGCCGGGCGCACGCCACACCCCCACCCCTTGCCGAGCCTGCGGCGAGCGGTTCGAATAGGTCGGGCGAATCGTCCTGACCGTGTCCATCGGGATCCCTTCCCGCCCCCATGCTGACTCCCCGAGGAGAGCACGATGCGAGCGAGACGCTCCACCACCCTGACCCTGATCGCCGTCACCGCACTGGCGCTGAGCGCCTGCGGCAGCCCCGGATCGGGCGGAGGCGAGGCGGACCCGACCTCGTCCGGCTCGTCCGGGCTGGCCACCTGCGACCCCGTCGCCGGCGAGACGCTGGTCGTCCTCGAGGACGACAAGGGCCTGCAGAACGCGGACAACATCATCCCGGCCGTGAACAAGGCCGCCGCCACGGCGAACCCGGCCGTGATCGAGCTGCTGGACTCCGTGTCCGGCGCGCTGGACACCGACAAGCTCATCGGGCTCAACAAGGCGGTGGACATCGACCGCCGCACGTCGAGCGAGGTGGCCGAGGAGTTCGTCGACACCGAGGGCCTGGCCGCGACCGAGGCGTCGGGGGCCGGGGCCTCGCTCGTCATCGGTGCCGCGAACTTCTCCGAGAGCGCCACGCTGGCGGAGATCTACGCGGCGACCCTGCGCACGGCCGGCTACACCGTCGAGGTGCGCACGATCGGCAACCGCGAGACCTACCTGCCGGCTCTCACGGACGGCACCCTCACCGCGGTCCCGGAGTACGCGGCGACGCTCGCGGACTTCCTCAACGCCCAGCAGAACGGTGCCGACGCCGCGTCGGTGGCCTCCGCCGACGTCGACGAGACCGTGACCGCCCTGACGCCCCTCGCGGACGCGGCCGGCCTGGCGGTCGGCGCCCCCTCCGAGGCGCAGGACCAGAACGCGTTCGCCGTGACCAGTGAGTTCGCCACCGAGCACGACCTGACCACGCTCAGCGACCTCGCCGCCGCGTGCGGTGGCCTGGTGCTGGCCGGTCCTGCCGAGTGCCCCGAGCGCCCGTTCTGCCAGCCGGGCCTCGAGGAGACGTACGGGCTGGAGTTCGCAGACTTCACGTCCTACGACTTCGGCCTGATCGGCCAGGCCGTGCGCCAGGGCGAGGCCGCGATCGGCCTCGTGCTCTCCAGCGACGGGTCGCTCGCCGCCGACAGCTGACCGGGGTCACGAGGGGGCGGACCCGGTCGGGTCCGCCCCCTCGTGCGTCCTCACAGACCGGCGGCCTCCAGCAGGCGCAGCCAGATCTCGCTCACCGTCGGATACGACGGCACCGCGTGCCACAGCCGGTCCAACGGCACCTCGCCGACGACGGCGATGGTCGCCGCGTGCAGCATCTCGGCCACCTCGGGGCCGACGAAGGTGGCCCCGACGACCACGCCGCGAGCCTGGTCGACGACCAGCTGCGCGTGCCCGGCGTAGTCCTCGGCGAACACGCTCGCCCCGGCGACGTTCTCCAGGTCGTAACCGAGCACGCGCACGTCCAGGCCCTGCTCCCGCGCGGCCGCCTCGGTGAGGCCCACCCAGGCGACCTCGGGCCGGGTGAACACCACCTGCGGGACGGCACCGACATCGGCGGTCGCGCGGTACCTGCTCCAGGGGCCGGCGTCCCGCTCCGCACCCGCCGCGAGCGCGCGGTCCCCCTCCGTGGCGCCCTCCGGGGAGTCCGCGGCCGACGCCCGCGGGTCGAAGCGCGCGGCGATCACGTCACCGACCACGCGCGCGTCGTACTTGCCCTGGTGCGTGGTCGCCGTGCGTCCGGACACGTCCCCGACGGCGAACAGCCAGCCGCCGTCGACCCCGGTGACCTGCAGGGCGTCGTCGACCTCGACGGCCCTGCCCGGCTCGAGCCCGAGCGTCTCGAGCCCTAGCTCCCCGGTCCGCGGCCGCCGCCCGGTGGCCACCAGCACCTCGTCGACCACCAGGTCGGAGCCGGCACCCAGGTCTAGGTGGACCCCGTCGGCCTCGCGCCGCGCCGACCGGGTCTCGGTGCCGAACCGGACGGTCACGCCGAGCGCCGCCAGCGACGCCGCCACCGCCTCGCCGGCGAACGGCTCGGCCCCCGCCAGGAGCCGGTCGCCGCGCACGACGAGCGTCACCGCGCTGCCGAAGACCGCGAACGCGGTCGCCATCTCCACGCCGACCACACCACCGCCCAGCACCGCCAGCCGCGCCGGCACCTGCTGTGCGGACGTCGCCTCCCGGCTGGTCCACGGCGGCAGGCCCGCGAGCCCGTCGACCGCCGGGATCACGGGCGCGGACCCGGTCGCGACCACCACGGCGTGCCGCGCGGTCACCTGCACCGGTCCGTCGGTCCCCTCGATCGTCAGCGATCTCGGCCCGACGAAGCGCGCGTGCCCGCGCAGCAGGGCGATGCCGGTGCCCTCCACCCAGTCCACCTGGGAGCTGTCGTCCCAGTGGTGGGTGACCTCGTCGCGCCGGGCGAACGCCGCCGCGACGTCGACGCCGCCGGAGACCGCTGCCGCCGCCCCCGGGACCCCCCGCGCGGCCGCGAGTGCCGCCCCGGGCCGCAGGAGCGCCTTCGACGGCATGCAGGCCCAGTAGGAGCACTCTCCGCCGACCAGGTCATGCTCGACGAGCGCGACGCTCAGCCCCGTCCGACCGGCCCGGTCCGCCACGTTCTCCCCCACCGCGCCGCCGCCGACCACCACGACGTCGAACTCGCGCGCCTGCTCCGCCATCACCGGCTCCGTCCATCGACTCGTCCCGGCACGGACGGCCGGGACCTCGGCCCATCGTGGCCCGATGCGGGCCTCCTGTGCAGAGCGAGGCACCGAACTGCCCACGCACCGGATGTCGCAGTGCCACGATCACCCCATGATCAAGCCCGCCGCCCCATGGTTCGCCGTCGGACTGCTCCTCGTCCTGGTCGAGCGCGCGACCGTCTGGCTCCCCACCCCGTCGATGCTCCCGTACCTCGCCGGCCTCGCCGGGGTCGCGCTGCTCAGCGTCGGTGTGTACCGGCTGGTCCAGCACGCCGACCGCGCGGCCGGGTGCCGTCCCCCGATCGGACGCGGAGAGGTCGGCATCACTCCCGAGGAGCGCACCCGACAGGCAGCGGCACGCGAGGCGCTGGTCCGCGAGAACGAGTAGCCCATAGCCACGACCGCGCGGCGGGCGGGACGATGTGGGGATGCACCGCGCACCGGAGCCCGAGGCCACCGACGAGCGGGGCGTGCTGCTCGGCTGGCTGGCCTTCCATCGGGACGCCCTCGCCGCGAAGTGCGCGGACCTGTCCGACGAGCAGCTGGTGATCGCCTCGGCGTCACCGTCCGACCTCACCCTGCTCGGGCTCGTCCGGCACCTGACGGAGATGGAGGACCACTACCTGGTCGGGGCGCTGAGCGGTGTCGACACAGGGCTCCTGTACTGCACGGACGACGACCCCGACGGCGACATCGTCGACCTCGACCCCACGATG
Organism: uncultured Cellulomonas sp.; assembly: GCF_963527515.1. Taxonomy (NCBI): domain Bacteria; kingdom Bacillati; phylum Actinomycetota; class Actinomycetes; order Micrococcales; family Cellulomonadaceae; genus Cellulomonas; species uncultured Cellulomonas sp. The sequence continues at coordinate 7,124 of NZ_CAURTV010000017.1, forward strand.
GCCGACGACTCGAAGGCGCGCTGGCACGAGGTCCGCGCCGAGGCCGACGTCCTGCTGGCGGCGCACGAGGACCTGGGCGACCCCGCCGGGAGCCGGACCGTCCGCTGGTACGTGGCCAAGGTGGTGCAGGAGTACGCGCGCCACAACGGGCACGCGGACCTGATCCGGGAGGCGATCGACGGCGCCGTGGGCGAGTGAGGCACAAGAAAGGCCCCGGGCCAACGTCTCCGCTGGTCAGGGGCCGTTCTTCGGTGCGCCATCAGGGACTCGAACCCCGAACCCGCTGATTAAGAGTCAGCTGCTCTGCCAATTGAGCTAATGGCGCGCGGTGCAGAACGCTAGCAGGCGGACCGCCCGATCTGCCAATCGAGATCCGCCCTCGTGACGACCGTCACGCAGGGCCGCCACCGGGCGACGGGGCGTCGTCCCACCACTCCTCGTCGGGCAGGCCCTCGGCCTCGAGGATCTCCGCCGACGTGGCCTCCGGGGTGGCCAGGTCGACGATCAGGGCGAGCGGGACGTGCTCGGCGAGCAGGTCGCGCACAGGCTGGGTGGCCTCGCCGCCGTCCGTGGGGATGGTGCTGGGCTCGTGCTCGGTCATGGTGGTCGACCTCCTCGGGGACGATGTCCCGGTCTTCATGGCACCACCACGGTCCGCGCGGTGCAAGGCGCTACGGGGAAGGAACGCTCAGAGGTACAGCCCAGTTCCCTCGCCGGCGCCGCGGGGTTCGGCCACCGCGTGCACGTCCTTCTCCCGCAGCAGCACGTACGTGGCACCGCCGAGCTCCACCTCGGCACGGTCCTCGGGGTCGAACAGGACGCGGTCGCCCACCTCGACCTGCCGGACGTGCTGCCCGGCGGCGACGACGGCACCCCAGGAGAGCCGCTTGCCGACGACGGCCGTGGCCGGGATGACGATCCCCGCGGACGAGCGCCGCTCCCCCGCCTCGCCGTCGAGCGAGACGAGCAGACGGTCGTTGAGCATGCGGATGGGAAGGTCGCTCACGCGTCCGACGGTACCCGTGCGACATAGGCTGGCCGCATCCCCGACCACCTCGTCCCAGGAGACCCCGTGCCCCGCCTCGCCGTCGGTGACCTCGCCCCCGACTTCACGCTGCCGACCGCCGACGGAGGCACCGTCACGCTCTCCGACCTGCGCGGTCGCCGGGTGATCGTGTACTTCTACCCCGCCGCGATGACCCCCGGCTGCACCACCCAGGCGTGCGACTTCCGCGACTCGCTGGCCTCGCTGCAGGGCGCCGGCTTCGCGGTCGTCGGGGTCTCACCGGACACCGTCGACAAGCTCGCCGCGTTCGTGGAGCAGGAGCACCTGACGTTCCCGCTCGGCTCGGACCCGGAGCACGCGGTCCTCGAGGCGTGGGGCGCCTGGGGCGAGAAGCTCAACTACGGCAAGACCGTCACGGGCGTCATCCGCTCGACCGTGGTCGTCGACGCCGAGGGCCGCGTCGAGCTGGCGCAGTACAACGTCAAGGCCACGGGCCACGTCGCCAAGCTGCGCCGGGACCTCAAGGTCGCGTGACCCTGTGGGAAACTTCCGCTGCGCGGGAGTGGTGAAACGGCAGCCACGCCAGGTTTAGGTCCTGGTGCCCGAGAGGGCGTGCGGGTTCGACTCCCGTCTCCCGCACACGCAGGAGGACCGGCCCCCGCAGTGGGGACCGGTCCTTCGGTGGTTCGGGTCAGGCCTGCGTCGCGGCGGCCGCGATCTTCTCGCGCACCTCGTCCATGTCCAGCGCCTTGACGGCCTCGACCACCTGCTCCAGCGCGGGAGCGGGCAGCGCGCCGGCCTGGTTGAACACCAGGATCCCGTCGCGGAAGGCCATCAGGGTCGGGATCGAGAAGATCTGCAGCTCGGCGGCGAGCTCCTGCTCAGCCTCCGTGTCGACCTTCGCGTGCACGACGTCCGGGTGGTTCTCCGAGGAGTCCTCGAAGACGGGGCCGAACCGCTTGCACGGACCGCACCACTCTGCCCAGAAGTCGACCAGGACGATCCCGTTGTCCTTGATGGTCTGGCCGATCGTGTTGCCGGTCAGCTCGAGCGTCGCCATGACATTCCTCCAGTCCTCGGTTACCGCCAGGTAGAGCACGCAACCCCTCACGACTATTCCCGACCGTGGGGCGGTCCGCGCGGCGTGGCCGTCATCGGCCCCCGCGGCGGGGTAGACATGGTCAGTGACCGCTTCCGCCGAGTTCCCCCGCGGCCCCGAACGTCCCGCCGGCTGGCTCAGTGCCGACGAGATCGGTCGCGCCCGGACCCAGCTGCCCATCCTCTACGTCGACGCCATCCCGGTACGTGTGGACGACTCGGGGGACGTCGTGCAGGTCGGCCTGCTGCTGCGGGTCACCCAGGAGGGCGTCATGTCCCGCGCCCTGATCAGCGGACGGGTGATGTACCACGAGCGGGTGCGCGACGCCCTGCTGCGGCACATCGAGAAGGACCTCGGCCCGGTGGCACTCCCCCAGGTGCCCGCGTCGCCGCAGCCGTTCACCGTCGCGGAGTACTTCCCCACCCCCGGCGTCACGCCGTACCACGACCCGCGCCAGCACGCCGTGTCGCTGGCGTACGTGGTGCCGGTGCTCGGGGACTGCCGCCCGCAGCAGGACGCGATCGACCTGGCGTGGATGACGCCCGAGGAGGCGTGCGCGCAGCAGATCCAGTTCGAGATGAACGGCGGCCAGGGCCTGCTGCTGCGGCAGGCGATGGGGTACGTCGGCCGGCTGCCGTAAGGCGTCAGAGCGTGAGCTCGGGCCAGTCGGCCAGGTCCGCACGCATCCGGCGGTCGTGGGTGGCGACGACCACGGCGGCGGACGTCGCCCGCAGCGCGGCCGTGAGCTCGTCGACCAGGCCGACGGACAGGTGGTTGGTCGGCTCGTCGAGGATGAGCACGTGCGGCGCGGCCAGCAGCGCGCACGCCAGGTCGAACCGGCGGCGCTGGCCCACGGACAGCTCGCGCAGCGCCCGGTCGAGATCCTCCTCAGTGAGCAGGCCGAGCGCGGCGATCGGGACCAGCTGACTCGGATCGAGCAGCTGCGCCTCGAGGAGCGTCAGCGCGTGCCGGGCGTAGGCGTCGAACCCCGAGAGCTGCTCGGCGGCCCCGGCCGCGCGCGGGTGGGCGACGAGGGCCGCTGCGTGCTCCGTCGGTCCCTCCTGCGCGAGGACGCCGAGCCGCACGCCCGGCGCGATGCTGCGCACCCCGCGGTCGAGCGCGACCGACCCGGCCAGCGCGGCGAGCAGCGTGGACTTGCCGGAGCCGTTAGGGCCGGTGACCAGGAGGCGCCCGCACGGCGGGACCTCGACGCGGACACCCGGCAGGTCGAGCCGACCCTGCACCAGCGGGGCACGCAGGTCGAGCAGCGGACCGGGCCGCGGCTCACGCGGCAGCGACGGCAGGTCGGGGAACGTGAGCACGAGCGGTGGGGCGGGCACCTCGACGGCCTCGGCATCGAGCTTCTGGATCAGCCGGTCCGCGGCCTTCACGTGCCCGCGAGCCCGCGTGGCCCGGCGGTGCGTCTGTGAGCCCTTGGGCGGCCGCCACTCGTCGGACAGGTTCTCGTAGGTGGAGTCGAGCCGCTCGGCCAGCGCCACGGCCCGCTTGCGCTCCGCGCGGTACCGCGCCTGCCACCGCCGGACCATCTGGCTCTTGAGGAACCGGTAGTCGGAGTAGCGCGTCGCCCCGTACAGCGCGGGACGTCCGTCCATGGCCGGGTCCAGGTCGAGGATCGCGGTCATGACGTCGTCGAGCAGCCGGCGGTCGTGCGTGACGATGACGACCGCTCCGGGCCACTCCCGCAGGCGCCCGGTCAGGTAGTCGATGCCCGCGGCGTCGAGGTGGTTGGTCGGCTCGTCGAGCAGCAGCACGTCCGCGCGCTCGCCGATCCGGCACGCCAGGCGCACCCGGTACCGCTCGCCCACGCTGAGCCGGTCGAGCCGACGGTCGGGGTCCCGGGGAGCACCGAACCGGGTCAGCGCCTCGTCGACCCGCCGGTCGGCGTCCCACGCGGCGAGGTGCTCGTACCGGGCCACGGCGGCGGTGAGCCGGGCGAGGTCGCCGGACTCGTGGTCGAACCCCGCGATGGCCGCCTCCAGCTCCGCGGCGGCGGCCCGGACCCCGGCGAGCGCCTCGGCCACGAACGTCCCGACGGTCGCGCCACCGGGGGCGTCGAGCTCCTGCTCCACGGACGCCAGCGTGCCGCGGCGGCGGACGGTCCCGCTCTGCGGCGCGAGCTCGCCCGCCAGCACGCGCAGGAGGGTCGTCTTGCCGGCGCCGTTCTCCCCGACGACGCCCACGCGGTCCCCCGCGCTCACCGTCAGGTCGACGCGGTGCAGCACGGGGTGCCCCGGGTAGCCGTAGGTCACGGCGTCGGCCACGAGCTGCACGTCGACTGCGGGGCCGTCGACCACGGTCAGCGCTCCAGCACCCGCGCGAGCGTCGGGACGAGGGCGCGGAACGCGTTGCCCCGGTGGCTGATCGCGTTCTTCTGCTCGGGCGTCAGCTCGGCGCACGTCCGCGAGTCGCCGGACGGCACGAGGACCGGGTCGTAGCCGAACCCGCCGGCCCCGCGCGGCTCGGTAGCGAGCGCGCCCTCGAGCGTGCCGAGCTCCACGTGCTCGAACCCGTCCGGGGTCACCAGCGCGGCAGCGCACACGAAGCGAGCGCCGCGGTGCGGCTCGGCGATGTCGGCCAGCTGCGCCAGCAGGAGCGCCAGGTTGGCGGCGTCGTCTCCGTGCCGTCCCGCCCAGCGGGCGGAGAAGATGCCCGGCGCGCCGCCGAGCACGTCCACGCTGAGCCCGGAGTCGTCGGCGACCGCCGGCAACCCGGTGAAGGCCGCCAGCGCGCGCGCCTTGATGAGGGCGTTCTCAGCGAAGGTCAGGCCGTCCTCGACCGGCTCGGGCGCGCCCACGTCCCCGGCGCCGACCACCGACGACGGGTCCAGGCCCGGCAGGACCGGTGCGAGGATCGCGCGCAGCTCGCCCACCTTGTGGGCGTTGTGGGTAGCCAGCACGAGTCTCAGGTCGAGCCGTGCGCTCACGGCGTCAGCCGCGTGGCCGAACCGTCCCCCGGCGCCGCGGCGAGGGCTGCGGCCTGCAGCACCGTCAGCTCCGCCGTGCCGGCGACCGCCAGGTCGAGCAGCGCGTCGAGCTCCGCCCGGTCGAACGGCGCGTGCTCGGCGGTGCCCTGCACCTCGACGAACGTGCCGGACCCGGTCACCACCACGTTCATGTCCGTCTCGGCGCGCACGTCCTCCACGTACGGCAGGTCGAGGACCGGCAGCCCGTCCAGGATGCCGACGCTGACCGCGGCGACCGAGTCGCGCAGCACCACCGTGTTCTTGGGGATGTGCTTGTTCTCCACGGCCCAGGCCACCGCGTCGGCCAGGGCCACGTAGGCGCCGGTGATCGAGGCCGTCCGCGTCCCGCCGTCCGCCTGCAGCACGTCGCAGTCGAGGACGATCGTGTTCTCGCCCAGTGCGGAGACGTCGATGATCGCGCGCAGCGAGCGGCCGATCAGGCGGGAGATCTCGTGCGTGCGGCCCCCGACCCGGCCCTTGACCGACTCGCGGTCGGAGCGGCTGGAGGTGGCCCGCGGGAGCATCGAGTACTCGGCGGTGACCCAGCCCTCGCCGGACCCCTTCTTCCAGCGCGGGACACCCGGCGTGAACGACGCGACGCACAGCACCTTGGTGCCGCCGAACTCGACGAGCACGCTGCCCTCGCCGGCCTCGAGGAAGCCCCGGGTCAGGGTCACGGGGCGCAGCTGGTCGGGGGCGCGGCCGTCGGCGCGGACGCGCGCCAGCGGGGAGGTGGTGGCAGCAGAGGTCATGCGGACGAGCCTAACCGCGCGCCCCGACACCACCGGCACGCGTCCGCCGGCGCTACGGCAGCTGCAGGTAGCCGACGACGTCGACGACGAGGTCGGTGCTGCCGGTGTTCTGCCAGCTGCTCAGGGCGATGTCGCCGTCGGCCCACAGGTCGACCCACACGAGGTTCGAGCTGTCGACGCCGGGCAGGTGGTTGAGGCTCGACGTCGCGGGCATGGTGCCGGATCCCGGGGTCCGCTCGGGGAACACGCGGACGTGACCGAGCGCCGAGGGGGCGACCGACACGACGCTCAGGATGGCGACCGTCGCCGTCGGCGGCGCACCCAGAGAGCCCACCGGGATGCGCAGCGTCGCCCCTCCCGGTGCGGCGGCCACGCGCGCCCTGGCCGCGCCCACCCCGGTCCGGGTGTCCAGGACGCGCTTCTGCGCCGACGTGAAGGTCGCGCCGTAAAGGTCGCCGTACACGTCGACGATGACGTCGGTGCCCCGCCCGCCGGACGTGGTGTCGGAGTACAGGTCGACGCGCAGCTCCGGGTCGACGGGCAGGATCGCCGCGGTCGCCCGGTCGCGGCCGGGCAGGTAGTTCGCCGTGGACGACGGCGGGAGCGTGTCACCGTGCGCGAAGATGCGCACGTTGCCCGGCGCCGCTGCCGCCGGCACCGTGACGTTGGCGAGGACGAACTGCGTCTGCCAGTAGAGGGAGCCGAGCGTGCTGGTGGCGACCCTCCGGTCGGGCAGCGCACCGTGCAGATCGCCGATGCCTGAGCCTGCGCGCGTGTCGATCAGGCGCTCGGAACGGAACGGGTTGACGTGCCGGCCGAGCGGCAGGACCGCCTGGAGATCCAGGATGACGTCGGCCGCCGACCCTCCTGCGGCGACGCAGAACGGGACGTCCCGGTGGAGCGAGACCACGGTGACGTTGGCGACGTCCGAGCCGGGCAGGAAGTTCACCGTCGAGGTCGGCGGCACGCCGTAGCCGAGGTCGGAGTAGGCGACGACGTACCCGGGCGCGGTGGGGCTGACGGTGGTCACGTTGAGGACGACCTCGGTGGAGTACCCGGTCGGGTCGACCACCACGCCCGGCCAGGCCTCCCACTGCATGCAGTGCGGCCTGCCGGGCGTCACCCGGGTCGGAGGCATGACCCGCGCCGCCCGCTCGTTGACGCCCGCGCGTGCGAGCTCGGTCGCGGCCGACGAGCCGGCGCGGGGGCTCTCGGCGCCTGCAGCGACGGCCGGCGTCGTGACGAGCAGACCGAGGGCGAGGGCGAGGGCCGCGCTCAGCGCGCGGGGGGGCAGGGCAGGCATGTCACGTCCACCGGGTCGCAGGTTCCCGGCGGGTCCTCCGGGGATCGACGGCAGGGTACAGGCGGGCCGGCACGTGCGGGCTACAGGACGTGCACGCCACCGGGACGGGCCAGGTCGATCGGGCCGTCGAACTCGGCCGACGCCTCGGCGACCGTGATCGCGGTGTCGTTCCAGGCGGGGATGTGCGTGAGCACCAGGCGGCCCACGCCCGCACGCGCCGCGGCCTGGCCCGCTCGTCGGCCGGTCAGGTGCACGCCGCGGGAGGCGTCGTCGCGCCCCTCGAGGTAGGCGGCCTCGGACAGCAGCAGGTCCACGCCTGCGGCCAGCGTGTCCAGCCCCGGGCAGCTGTCGGTGTCGCCCGTGTACGCGAGCGTCACCGTCCGCGCCGGGTCCGCCTCGCTGGGACCGGACACCCGGATGCCGAACGCGGGGATCGGGTGCTCGACGCGCACCGGCAGCAGCTGGAGCGGACCGACGGTGACCGTCTCCCCCTCCACCCACTCGACCACGTCGAACTGGTCGTCGGTGCTGGTCGCGGGATCCTTGCCGGCCATCTGCGCGAGCCGCTCCGCCGTGCCGACGGGACCGTGCACGGCCACCGACGGGCACGCGCCGCCCGGCCGGTACCGGCGCAGGACGTTGAGCACCACCAGGTCGGCCACGTGGTCGGAGTGCAGGTGGGACAGGGCGATGGCGTCGAGCGCGGTGGGGTCGCCGTACCGCTGCAACGCACCGAGGGCACCGTTGCCGAGGTCGAGCAGCACGGTCCAGGTGCGCCCGGCCGCGTCGTCGGCCTGCACGAGGTAGCCGGAGGCCGCGGAGTCGGCGCTCGGGAACGAGCCCGCGCAGCCCAGGACGGTGAGCCTCATCGCAGGACCCCGCTCGGCTCGACGGTCTCGACCTCGGGCCCGAGGAACCGCCGCGCGAGCGCGCGGAACTGGTCCGGGTCCCCGGTGGCCAGGAAGCGGTGCACCGGCGGACCGGCAGCCGGGTCCCGCTCCAGGTCGTGGGCGACGAGGGTCCGGTACACGTCCTTGGCGGTCTCCTCGGCGCTCGACACCAGGGTGACCTCCTCCCCCATGACGTACGAGATCGCCCCGGTGAGCAGGGGGTAGTGCGTGCAGCCGAGCACCAGGGTGTCGACGCCCTGTGCGCGGACCGGGTCCAGGTACTCGTGCGCGAACGCGAGCACCTCGGGGCCGGACGTGATGCCGGCCTCGACCAGGCGCACGAACTCCGGGCACGCCTGCGTGGTCAGCTCGACGCCGGGCGCCACCGCGAACGCGTCGTCGTAGGACCGCGACTCCACCGTGGACTTGGTCGCGATGACCCCGATGCGCCCCGACCGGGTGGCCGCCACCGCACGACGGGCCGCGGGCAGGATCACCTCGACGACCGGGATGCCGCGCCGCAGCGTGTACCGCTCACGAGCGTCGCGGAGCATGGCCGACGACGCGGTGTTGCACGCGATGACCAGCAGCTTCACGCCGGCGTCCACCAGGTCGTCCATGACCTCGAGCGCGTGCGCGCGCACGGCGGCCAGGGGCTTGGAGCCGTACGGGGTGTTGAGCGTGTCCCCGATGTAGAGGGTGGACTCCTGGGGCAGCTGGTCGAGGATCGACCGGGCCACGGTGAGCCCGCCGACGCCGGAGTCGAAGATGCCGATCGGGGCGTCGTTCACGCGGCCGAGCCTAACCGCTCGGCGGTCGGTGCTCGGACGCCGTCCCGCCGGCGCGCAGGTCGTGCAGCAGCACGTCGACCAGCGACTCCTGCAACCAGCTCAGCGCGCCGTACACGGCGACGAGGTACCGGCGGGCGGCGGGGTCCAGGGTGTCCGGCAGCTCGTCGCCGACGTCGGCCTGCGGCGTGTCGAGGAGCGCGTCGTACAGGCGCTCGGCCTGCTCGTCGGTCCGGACGCCCAACCGCTCCGCGAGCACGAGCCGGAGGTCGGTGAGCGCGGCCGCGACCTCGCGCGCATCGTCGGGTGCGACGACGAACGCGTCGGCCCGCCAGCCGTCCGAGGGCGTCGTCAGCGCGTCCCACAGGCGGCGCAGCCGCGCGATCTTGCCCGCCCGCAGGTCGTCCTCCGTGAGCCGCCGGAACTCGGCGGCGACCCGCGGGTCGTCGCGGGAGGCGTCCGGGAGCAGCCGCCGCACGGCGGGGTCGGTCGGCGGGGGCAGCGGCTCGATGCTCATGCGCGGGCTGCCGTCACCGGCCGGCGCGGCGTCCTGCGCCTCCAGGCGGCCACCGCCCAGCAGCTCGGCGACGTCGGCGACGAGGGCCGAGACCACCTCACGCTCGTCCTCGTCGAGGCGCGCCGCGTACATCCCGCGGCGACGCCGGAAGCCGCGCACTACTGACCGCTGCGCTGGAGCGTCGCCCAGAGGCCGAACTCGTGCATCGCCTGCACGTCGACCTCCATCGCCTCGAGGGAGCCCGTGGACACGACCGCGCGTCCCTGCTCGTGCACCTGTCGCATGAGTCTCTCGGCCTTCTCCCGGGGGTGGCCGAAGTACGACTCGAACACGTACGTGACGTAGCTCATGAGGTTGACCGGGTCGTTCCAGACGATCGTCACCCACGGGTCTTCTACCGCGGTCTTCTCCTCCTCCTCGACGCGGGCGTCGGGGAGGGTCTGCACGGGCACGCCGTCCACTGTAGGCGCACCCGCACCGAGCGGAACGCACGCTCAGCGCGGCACGGACGCGGGCGACGCGCCCGGTGGGCGCACGCGCCCTACGTTGGGCGCATGACCCACCCGCACACCCCCGGTACCGCGCTGCTCACGGACCGGTACGAGCTCACCATGCTGCAGGCGGCGCTGGCCGGCGGGACCGCGGGCCGCCGGTCGGTGTTCGAGGTGTTCACCCGGCGTCTCCCGCCGGGTCGCCGCTACGGGGTGCTCGCGGGCACCGGTCGCGTGCTCGAGTCGCTCGAACGGTTCCGGTTCGACGCCGCGGAGCTGGACTGGCTCGCCGACCAGCGCGTGGTGGACGACGCGACGCTCGCGTTCCTGTCCGACTACCGGTTCACCGGGTCCATGGTCGGGTACGCCGAGGGCGAGGTCTTCTTCCCCTCCTCCCCCGTCCTCGTGGTGGAGGGCACCTTCGCGGAGGCCGTCCTGCTGGAGACGCTCGTCCTGTCGATCCTCAACTACGACTCGGCCGTCGCGTCCGCCGCCTCCCGGATGACCAGCGCGGCGGTGGACCGACCGTGCCTCGAGATGGGCGCGCGGCGGGCGCACGAGGAGGCGGCCGTCGCGGCTGCCCGCGCGGCGGTCGTCGCCGGGTTCGCCGGGACGTCCAACCTGGAGGCCGGCCGGCGCTACGGGCTGGACACGATCGGCACGGCGGCGCACGCGTTCACCCTCCTGCACGACGACGAGCTGGCCGCGTTCCGGTCCCAGGTCGCCTCGCTCGGCCCGGCAACCACCTTGCTGGTGGACACCTTCGACGTGCGTCGCGGGGTGGAGAACGCCCTCGCCGCGGCGGGTCCGGAGCTCGGCGCGGTACGGCTCGACTCCGGCGACCTCGGCGTCCTCGCGCACGAGGTCCGCGCGCAGCTCGACGACGCGGGGGCGACACGCACGAGGATCACCGTGACGTCCGACCTCGACGAGTACGCGATCGCCGCGCTCGCGGTCGCCCCGGTGGACTCCTACGGGGTGGGCACGTCGGTGGTCACCGGCTCGGGGGCGCCGACGTGCGGCATGGTCTACAAGCTCGTGGCCCGCGAGGGCGCGGACGGGGTGCTCGCCCCGGTGTCGAAGGCTGCGCGGGGCAAGACCAGCGTGGGAGGCCGCAAGGCCGCCGCCCGTCGGCTGGGTCCCGACGGGCGCGCCGTCGAGGAGGTGCTGGTGGCGGGTGGCGACGACGACGTGCGGTCCTGGACGTCCACCGACCCGACGCTGCGGCCGCTGCACGCCCCGCTCGTCACCGACGGGGTGGTCTCGTCGGGCTGGACCGGCGCGGACGGGGTGCGTCGGGCAGCAGATCGGCACCGCGCCTCGCGTGACGAGCTGCCGCGCGGTGCGCGGCGGCTGTCTGCCGACGAGGCAGCGGTGCCGACCGTGACGCTGCGGCTCGGGGACTGAGGGGCCCGGCCGCAGCGTCGGTACTGCGATGTGGTCTCGGCTAGACGCGTGCGCGGCCCCGGCCGACGAGCCCGAGGATCAGGCTGACGACGAGCACGATGACGCCGATCCAGATGAGGAACGAGCCGATCTCCGTCGCGACGCCCAGGATGACGAGGACGACGCCGACGAGAATGAGGATGAGCCAGGTAGGCATGGTTGACCCTTTCGATCTGTGGTCACCGATCCGGCATCCGGGGGTACCCGGCGCCGTTGTGTCACGGAACAACCGTGGCAGCCCACCGGGCACTCGGCACGTCGAGGGAAAAGTTGCGCGCGAAGGACCGACTGCTATGTGGTCGCGCGTCCAGGGCCGTGACCTGCGGCTTTAAGGGGTAATTGCCACGTCCGCATGGTGAGATGGCCCTTGTGATTTCGCCCGGTCACGAGGTAATCGCGCGATGCTCATCTCAGCGCTTGCCGACGAACCACCCGCGGACCATCGCGACCCGGGCCGTCAGCTGGTCGGGATCGGCCAGGGCGACCTCCGGACCCCCGCACCGCCGCCGCAGCTCGTTGTGCACCGACCCGTGGGGCTGACCGCTCTTGCGCGCCCACGCCCCGACCAGCTGCGACAGCTCCTTGCGCAGCTCCGCCTGCTTGCGGTGGTCCATCTCCGCCACAGGCTCGGCCACCTTCTTGCGCCCGCTGATCTGGTCGGCCTGGCGCTGGCGCAGGAGGGCCGACACCTGGTCGACGTCCAGCAGCCCGGGCAGACCCAGGAAGTCGAGCTCCTCGTCGGAGCCCATCTCCGCCCCCGTCCCGAACTCGCCGCCGTCGAAGAGCACGCGGTCGAACGAGGCCTGCGCCTCCAGTGCCTCGAAAGCGCCCTGCTTGCCGTCCGGCCCGACCTCGTCCGGCCCGTTGCGCTCGCGGTTCGCCTCGTCGAGCAGCCCGTCGTCCAGCCCCACGTCGACGCCCTGCTCCTCGAGCGTCTTGGGGCGGTCGAGGGCGTGGTCCCGCTCGAGCTCGAGGGTGTGGGCGAGCGCGAGCAGCTGCGGCACGCTCGGCAGGAACACGGAGGCGGTCTCGCCGCGCCGGCGCGCCCGCACGAACCGGCCGACCGCCTGCGCGAAGAACAGGGGCGTCGCGGTGCTCGTCGCGTAGACGCCGACCGCCAGCCGTGGCACGTCGACCCCCTCCGAGACCATGCGCACGGCGACGAGCCAGCGCGAGTCGCCCGCGGAGAACTCGTCGATCCGGTCGCTCGCGCCGTCGTCGTCGGACAGGACGATCGTGGGTGACTTCCCCGTGATCCGGGCCAGGTGCCCCGCGTACGCCCGCGCGTCGCTCTGGTCCGTCGCGATGACCATCGCGCCGGCGTCGGGGATGGCCCGCCGGACCTCCGTGAGCCGGCGGTCGGCGGCCGCGAGCACGCTCGGGATCCACTCGCCGTTCGGGTCGAGCGCCGTGCGCCACGCCTGCGCGGTGATGTCCCTGGTGAGGGGCTCCCCCAGCTGGGCGCTCATCTCGTCGCCCGACTTGGTGCGCCAGCGCATGGAACCGCTGTAGGACAGGAAGATCACCGGGCGCACGACGTGGTCGCGCAGCGCGTCCCCGTAGCCGTACGTGTAGTCGGCGACGCTGCGCCGGATGCCGTCAGCGCCGCGGTGGTACGGCACGAACGGGATGGCCGCGGTGTCCGAGCGGAACGGCGTGCCGGTGAGGGCGAGCCGACGGGTGGCGCCCTCGAACGCCTCGCGCACCGCGTCCCCCCAGGAGAGCGCGTCGCCGCCGTGGTGCACCTCGTCGAGGATCACCAGCGTGGGCGCCGCCGCGGTCCGGGCGGCGTGCAGCGCCGGCTTGCTGGCCACCTGGGCGTAGGTGACCGCGACCCCGTCGAACCCGTGGCCGTGCCGGCCCTGCGCGTTGCTGAAGTTGGGGTCGAGCGTGATGCCCACCCGGGCGGCCGCGTCGGCCCACTGGCGCTTGAGGTGCTCGGTGGGCGCGACGACCGTCACACGACGGACCAGCCTGGCCTCGAGCAGCTCCGTGGCGATCCGCAGGGCGAACGTCGTCTTGCCGGCGCCGGGCGTCGCAACCGCCAGGAAGTCGCGCGGGTTGGCCGTCCGGTACTGCTCGATCGCCGCGGCCTGCCAGGCGCGCAGCTTGCCGGCCGTCCCCCACGGCGCACGCGCGGGGAACGCCGGCGGCAGCTGCGAGGCCGCCGACGAGGACGCGTGGGTCGAGGGGAGGGAGGACGGGCGCGGGGCGGCCGTCACGCGCCGCCGCTGCCGGGGTTGCGGCCGAAGCCCCACTTCCGGCCGCCGCCGGAGTCCTTGCCACCCTCGTTCTTGTCGCCGTCCTGCGGGTCGCGCAGGCCCTCGTAGATCTCCTTGCACACCGGGCAGACGGGGAACTTGTTCGGGTCCCGGCCGGGCACCCAGACCTTGCCGCACAGCGCGATCACGGGCTTGCCGCTGATCGCGGAGTTGAGGATCTTCTCCTTGCGCACGTAGTGGGCGAACCGCTCGTGGTCCCCCGGCTCCACCTGCTCGGTGGTCTCCTCGCGCTCGAGCACGCTGGTCGACGTGCCCGGGTCCGAGGAGTACGGGTCGTCCGGTGACGTGCGCTGCGGCTGCGGCTGGGGCTCGCTCATGGCGACGAGTGTACGTGCGGGGTGCGACACGGGCGGAGCGCGTCCAAGGCCCCGACGGCTACATAGACAGGCACACTAGTCGGTCCTACCATCTAGTCCGTGACCACCGATCCCTGGCCCGGCGAGTGGCTGCGCGGCGTCCTCGACCTGTGCGTCCTGGCGGTCCTGGCGGAGGGCACCACCTACGGCTACGCCATCACCGCCCGCCTCGACGAGCTCGGGCTCGGCGCCGTCAAGGGTGGCACCCTCTACCCCCTGCTGGTCCGGCTCGAGCAGGCCGGGCTGGTGACCACGCAGTGGCAGCCCGGGGTCGGTGGCCCGGGCCGCAAGTACTTCACGCTCACCCCCACCGGCCGCTCCGAGCTCGCACACCGCGGCACCGCGTGGCGGGACTTCGCCCACCGCACGGTCGCGATCGTCGACCCGACGCCCACAGACACAGCCACGACCTCGTCCGAGCGCCCGCCCACCACCACGAGGACCGCACCATGAGCGACACGCAGCGCACGAGCCCGACGATCCCCCCCGCCTGGCGGGACGAGCTCGTGCTCGCCCTGCGGGTGCGCGACGTGCCGGGCGCCCGGATCGGCGAGGTCCTCGCCGAGGTCGAGGAGTTCTGCGCCGACAGCGGTCTTGACGCGCGCGCCGCGTTCGGAGACCCCGCCGCCTACGCCGAGAGCCTCACGACGAGCACGGGTGAGGACCGACCTGGGCTGCGCGAGGACCTCGGCAGCGTCGGCCGCGCCCTCCCCGGCTTCCTCGGGCTGGTGCTCGTCCTGGCCTGCCTGGTCGAGGACGGCCCCGACCTCCCCCTCACGGCCGGCTGGCTGCTCGGGCTGCCGCTCATGCTCGGCGCGAGCGTCGTGGTGGTCCGGGCCGTCGGACGCTCGACCTCCGCCGGGTGGCGGCGTCTCGTCGCACCGGCCGCCGTCGTCGCGACGACCCTCGCGCTCGTCGTCGCGCTCGGGCTGCTGCTCACGGTGCCTGTCGCCACCGTTCCGGACGTCGTCGCCCTCCCCCTCGGCGGGCTCCTGCTCGTCGGCGACGCGGTCGCGGGAACCGTGCGCGCGCGCCGGCGGCCGACCGCGGACGTGGTGAGCGCGCCGGGCGAGGACCCGGCACAGGTCCGCCGCCGCAACATGCGCGCGGACGTGCTGGCCGCGTGGGTGCTCCCCGGCTTCACGGTGGTCGGCGTCGCGTTCCTGCTCGCGGCGGACGCCCTGCTCCCCTGACGGCTCAGAGACCCTGCCACGCCCGGCGTGAACGGGTTGCTCAGTGCTTCGGACGAAGATCCCACAGGACCGCATGCTGCTGTCCTGTGTATCCCCCGTCGTCGTAGATGAGGTAGCCGACGACCAGGCCGTGGCGGTTGACGTCGATCGCCCTGCCGCCGCTGAACGGGCCCTCCGCCGAGGAGAGGCTCGTCCCCAGCCGCACGGGCAGCCCCCACAGCCAGGCAGTCGGGCGGATGACAGGGTCGCCCGTCCGCCCGGTCCAGCCGACGTGGATGCCCCGATCACTCGTCCCAAGCGGCTCACCGATGCCCCCGCTGAAGGCGGGCAGACGCACGACACCGCGGTCGTGGGCCACCGCAGGGACCGGATTGCCCGTCATCGGCGGCGACCTGAGGAACCCGGTGACGACGCCACGGTCGTCGAGCTCGATGGGCGTGAACCCCGCGCTGAGCTCCCGGAACCGGCCGTCCGCCTCCCACACCCCGAAGCGGTCGTCGAGCAGCGCGACGAGCACCTGACCTCGCTCGTTGATGCTGAGCCCGATACTCCCCGAGCCGCCGGGGAGCTCCAACGCGGTCACGGCACCATCCCGCCAGACGACCGCCCGGGGCAGCCCGTCGACCCACGTGGACCCGGCGACCTCGCCCCGGTTGTTGATCGCGTCGCCCGTGGCGCTGCTCGACGGGACACCTGGCGAGCTGAGCGTGCGAAGCACGCCGTCGTCCCAGGTCGCGACCGACTCCACCTCGCCGACGCCCGACGGCACGATGGTCACCGCGGCCACACCGTGGTCGTTGATCCCGCCGGCTCCGCCGCTGCGTCCCGGCCCGAGGATGTCGACGGCCTCACCGTCCACCTCCCACACGAACGGGCGCGAGGCGTTGTCCACACTGACATTGAGGAGGACCTGGCCGGCCTCGTTCACGGCCCACGGTTGGCTCCAGCTGTACCCGGTCAGCACCTCGGTGAGGCCGTCACGCCACCGGAACGCGGACATGCTCCCCTCGTGGATTGCACCACCCACGACCACGCCGGAGTCCGTGACGGCCACCGGCGTGTAGTCGGTCCCCATGCCGGGCCCGCCCAGCTCGGTCGGCCGAGGGTACGTCAGCCCCCTCGACGTCGACCCGAGCTGCTCGGCCGAGCCCTCGGGAGCGGTGTCCGGGGCCGCCGCCGACGACGCAGCGGGCGCGGCTGCGAGCACCAGCGCACCGGCAGCGACCAGGGCGACGACCCGCCCGACGCGACCTATCGACAACGTGCCTGCGCCGTTCATGCGGGCCCCCACCTGCACGCGTCGGCCGTCCTCGGTCGGCGTCACCTCGAGGGTGGCACCGGACATACCGCACATCCAGCGCGTGCTGCGGGTTTCACCCGGTGTCCGCGCCGGGCATGGACCACCGGCGTCGCTCAGAGGCCTTGCCAGGCCGGCTTGGACGCGAACGTCTCCCGGTAGTAGGCGGCCAGCTGCAGCCGGCTGGCCGCCGCCTCGTCGACGAGCACCGTGACGTGCGGGTGGTGCTGCAGAACCGTCCCCGGCCACATCGCGCTCACCGGGCCCTCGACCAGCTGGTGCACCGCCTCGGCCTTGCCCTTGCCGGTGGCCACCAGGACCAGGTGGCGGGCGGACATGATCGTCGCCAGGCCCTGCGTCAGGACGTGCTGCGGGACCTGGTCGACGTCGCCGCCGAAGAACCGGGCGTTGTCCTCGCGCGTCTGCCGGGTGAGCGTCTTGATCCGGGTCCGCGACGCCAGCGAGGAGCCCGGCTCGTTGAAGGCGACGTGCCCGTCGGTCCCGATGCCGAGGACCTGCAGGTCGACGCCGCCCACGGACGCGATCGCGTCCTCGTAGTCCGCGCACGCCGCGACGAGGTCCTCGGCCAGACCGTCGGGCCCCCGCACCGCCCCGGGCGCGAAGTCCACCCGCGACACGAGGTCCTTCTCGATGACGTTGCGGTACCGCTCCGGGTGCTCCGCGGGGAGGCCGACGTACTCGTCGAGCATGAACGCGCGGGTGCGGGCGAACGAGAGGCCCCCCTCGGCGTGCCGGCGGGCCAGCTCGTCGTAGACCGCGAGCGGGCTGGACCCGGTGGCGAGCCCCAGGACCGCGTCCGGCTGCGCGCGCACCAGCTGCTCGATCGCGTCGGCAGCCAACCGGCCCAACTCGCGCCCTGGCGCGATGACGACCTCCATCAGACGTACTCCCCTCTGCCCAGCAGTGCGGCGCCGACGGCGCCCACCGGAACGTCCGCCGGCGCGAGGCTCACGCGGCGGGCCAGACCCATCGACGCGAGGAACGGCGACGCCTGCGCCTCGCGCTCGAGCTGCGCGGTGACCGCCCGCAGGAGCGGCTGCCCGAGCGCGCTCACCCCTCCGCCGATGACGACGAGCTCGACGTCGCAGGTCAGCACCAGGATGCGGACCGCCGCGGCGACGGCCCAGGCGAACTGGTCGCGGATCTCGATCGCGCGCGGGTCGCCCGCCTCCGCCGCCGCGAACAGCTCCTCGGGTGCGGGACGGCCGTACCGGCTGGGCCACGCGGCGTCCAGGGCGGACCCGGACGCGTACTGCTCGAGGCACCCCAGCTGCCCGCACTTGCACGGCAGCCCGTCGGGCACGAGCGTCAGGTGACCGATCTCCCCCGCTCCCCCGGTCGAGCCGCGCCGCAGCCGACCCTCGAGCAGCAGCCCGGCAGCAAGGCCCGTGCCCAGCGCGAGGAACGCGAGGTCGTGCACCACGTCCTCGTCGGTCGCGGCGTGCTCGCCGTCGACTGTGTGGGCGGCGCCCACCACGGCCACCGTGAGGTCGTTCTCCACGCGGACGCGCACGCCGAGCCGCTCGGCGACGCGCGCCGCCAGGGGCAGCCGCTCCTCGATGCCGAGGTTGACCGCGTGCTCGACGGTGCCGTCGGTGGGATCGACCACGCCGGGCAGGCCGATGCCCACCCCGGCCAGCGCGACCACCGGGATCCCAGCGCCGGCAGCCAGCTCCTCGACGACCGCGACGGCGGTCTCGACCACGCCGTCGGCCCCACCGACCGTGGCGGACCTCAGCTGGTGGCGCACCACGCCGTCGGCGTCGAGAAGCACGCCCAGCACCTTGGTGCCGCCGACGTCCAGCCCGACCGACCACTGCCGCGTGCCCCCGTCCGACGACCGCTCGTGCGGCGTCGGTATCCCCTGCGCGTCCACGTCAGCCCTTCACCGCACCCGCGACGAGCCCGGACGTCATCTTGTTCTGCACGAACAGGAAGAACACGATCACGGGGATCGCGATGACCGCGGAGCCCGCCATGACGACTCCCCAGTCGGTGGCCCGGTTGGACTCGACCAGGCCCTGCAGCCACAGCGGGAGGGTGCGCTGGCCGGGGTCGGTCATCACCACCAGGGCAAGGGTGTACTCGTTCCAGGCCTGCAGGAACCCGAACACTCCGGCGGCGACCAGTCCGGGAGCCAGCAGCGGGAACGTGATGCGGAAGAAGGCGCCGGTGCGCGACAGTCCGTCGACCATCCCGGCCTCCTCCAGCTCGATGGGCACGCCGGCCACGAAGCCGCGCAGCATCCAGATGGTGAAGGGCAGGATCGCCGCGGTGTAGACCAGCGCCAGACCGGCCACCTTGTTCACCAGGTTCCAGCCGTCGAGCATCTGGTACTGCGAGATGAACAGACCCTCGGCCGGGATCATCTGCACGATCAGGATGGTCAGGATGAAGCCCTTGCGTCCGCGGAACCGGAACCGGCTCACCGCGAGGGCCGCCAGGAACGCGAAGACCAGGGCCGCCACCAGCACGATCGCCACGACCGCCAGTGACACGCGCATCGACGTCCAGAAGCTCGGGTCGTCGATCACGCGCCGGAAGTTGGACAGCGTCCCCTCGACCGGGAAGAACGTCGGCGTCGGCGTCTGCAGCCGGTTCAGCGGCAGGAACGCGCTGTTGATCATCCAGTAGATGGGGAACACCCACAGGACCGACAGCGCGACGGCCAGCACGCCGAGGGCGCGGCGACCACCGCGGGACTGCGCACGGCCCGCCTCGGAGGACCTCGTGGGCCTGCCCGGTGTCGCGGCGACCGTGGGAGGGGCGGGTGTGGCGAGCGCGCTCACAGCTCGTCCTCCTTCAGCATCTGCCGGATGTAGAAACCGGTAAGGGCGAGCGTGATGACCAGCATGATCGTGGCGAGCGCACCGGCCTTGGAGAACTCGCTGGCGTAGGAGTAGATGAGGGTGCCCAGCAGGTTCGTCTCGCGGGTCGGGGCGCCCGCGCGCTGGAGCACGTAGATCTGTGTGAACACCTTGAAGTCCCAGATCACCTGCAGCAGCAGGACGATCGACAGGACGGGCCGGATCATGGGGATCGTGATGTTCCAGAACCGCTGGCGGGGCGAGGCACCGTCCAGCTGGGCGGCCTCCATCGTCTCCTCGGGCACCTGGAGCAGGCCCGCGTAGATGGAGAACGCCACGAACGGCACGGACATCCACACGACGATGACCGTCGCCACCAGGTAGAACGACAGCGGCTGGATGATCCAGGAGTGCCCGGCCATGTCGTCGATGCCGAACACGTTGGCCAGCACCCAGTTGATGACGCCGTACTGCGAGTCGAACAGCCACTGCCACACCGTCATCGACGCGAGCACCGGGGTGCCCCACGCCAGGAGCAGCGCCACCTGGAGCGTGAGGCGCGCGCCCCGGCCGATCCGGGACATCAGGACCGCGAACGCCACCCCGACCAGCATGGTCACCGCGGCGTTGACCAGGCAGAACGCGATCGAGCGACCGATGACGGTCCACACGTAGGTGTCGGTGAGCAGCTCGGTGTAGTTCTGCAGGCCCACCCACTCGGCGGGCTGGCCGAACTGCTGGCGCAGGCCGTACTCCTGGAAGGAGATGACGAACTGGCGGACCAGGGGGTAGCCCAGCGCGACCGCCATGAGGACGGCGGCGGGGACGAGCAGGCCGTACACGCCGAGCTGGCGGCGGCGTCGGCGCGGGAAGACGACGCTGACGTCGTCCTGCTGCAGCGGGGGGGCAGTGGCTGCCATGGGGGTGCTCCTGTCTGGTGGCACGACCGGACCGGCCCGCGTGAGCAGGCCCGGTCGTGCCCGGATCAGCTGGTCCGCCGATCGAGGATCGGGCGAACCGTGACCGTCGAGCGGTGTGCAGTGCGGGACCCGGCCGGCCGCTGCGGACAGCGGCCGGCCGGAGCCGTGATCAGTTCAGCGCGTCCTCGAGGAGCTGGTCCGTCGCAGCGGCAGCCTCCGTGACGTCCGCACCGGTGGCGAGCTTCTGGAAGAAGTCCTCCAGGATGCGGTCGCCCTCGACGTCGGCCCACTTCTCGGCCGCCGGGGTGAGCTTGGCGTTGAGCGCAGCGGCGACGGCCGCCTGGGCGTACACGTCGTCACCCATCGAGGCCGTGTAGGCGCTGTTGCCCGGGATCAGGCCGTTGGCGCCGAGCATGTTCTGGAACTCCTCCGTGAAGATGATCCGCACGAGGCTCTTGGCGAGCTCCGGGTGCTTGGACTTCGCGGCGACGGCGATGTTCGAGCCGCCCGCGAAGCCGTTGGCGTAGGAGCCCTCCTCGAGGCCCGGCAGCGGGAAGACGCCGGTGTGCTCCTCGTTGCAGGCCTGCTGCTCGCCCCGCAGCGCCTTGGCCTCGTCGGACGTGTCGTCCGGGTCGACGGCCTTGTTGCAGGCGGGCAGGTCGATGCTCCAGCGTGCCCAGGTGGGCGCCGAGAACATGGCCGACTGGCCGGCGTTGAACGGCACCCACGGCTCGTTCGAGTCGCTGTCGGCCGGCGCGTTGGTCGCGGTGGCGAACAGGTCCTGGACCTCCTCGAGGCCCTTGATCGACTCCGGGCTGGACAGGGCGCCCTTCCAGGCGTCGCCGTCCTTGACCGCGAGGTCACCGCCGTTGGTGTAGATCCAGGCGGCGCCGTTGTACCAGTCCTGGCCGGGGAACCAGAAGCCGGACTGGGTGTCCGACTGCAGCTTCTTGGCGACCTCGGTGAACTCGGCGAGCGTGGTGGGCACCTCGACGCCGGCGGCGGCGAACGCGTCCTTGTTGTAGAAGACCGCACGTGCACCGGAGTAGTACGGGGCGGCGTAGAACTTGCCGTCCGCGCTGCCGGCGTCGACGAAGCCGGTGAGCAGCTTCTCGCCGCCGAGCTCCTCGTACATGTCGGAGATGTCGGCGAACGCGCCGGCGTAGGTGAACGTCGGCGACTGCGTGTTGCCGATCTCCACGACGTCGGGCGTCTGGTCGGCCGAGCCCAGCGCGGTCTGGAGACGCGGCACGAGGCCGCTCCAGTCCTGCTCCTCGATGACGAGCTTCGAGCCGGGGTTCTCCGACTCGAAGGTCGTCGTGAGGTACTCGCGCAGGGCGTCGGGGGTGTCCGTGCCGTTGAGCCACAGCTTGATCGTGGCGGCCTCGGGCGTGCCGGCGCTCTCGCTCGGCGTGTCAGCGGCGTCGTCGCCGTTGCCACAAGCGGTGAGCGTGAGCGCGGCCGCCACGCCGACGGCCGCGAAACGTAGGATCTTCACGTTGGGGTTCCTCCCGTGAGCGAGGCGAGCGCCGATCGGCGCCGCCGGGTGGTTCTTCCGACCTGCAGTGGGCCGGCTGGGGGTCGTCACGAGACCCCCAGCTGGCCTGACAGGACCAGGACTGCCGCGCCAGCGAGAGCCCCGTCCTCGTCGAGGGATCCCATCCGCAGTGCCAGTCCGTGCCCGATGACGGGCATCGTGCGTGCGCGGACGGTGGCCAGCGCCGTCTCGCGCAGAGGTCCGTCCAGCAGCTCCGGGGGGCCGGAGAGCAGGACCTCGGCGAGGTCGAGCGCACTCACGACGGGTGCCAGGGCGATGCCCAGCAGCCGTCCGACCGACGCCAGGGCGGCGTCGGACTCTTGGGGGGTCAGACCGGCGGTCCGGCGGCGCAGGGCCGGGACGCTCAGCACGGTCTCCAGGCAGCCGGTGCGGCCGCAGGCGCACTCCAGCGGGGGCTCGTCGCGCACGTCACCGTCCACGACGGTGACGTGGCCGATCTCCCCGGCCGCGTGGTGACGGCCGAGCACGAGCGCACCGTCCACGACGATGCCGGCACCGACGCCCTCGCCGATGGTGAGGACCATGCAGCCGGAGCCGGCCGCGGAGCCGTAGGTGAACTCGCCCAGCGCCCGCGTGTTGGCGTCGTTGGCGACGTGCACCGGGACGCCGAGGCTCTCCGTGAGGCGCGCGGCGAGCGGCAGGTCGTACCAGCCCCGGTTGGGCGCCTGGACGACCGTGCCGTCGAGGTCGATGACGCCCGGGGAGGCGATGCCGACGCCGATCACGGGCCGGGTGGCCACGTCGAGCAGCTCGCGGCAGAGGCTGTCCAGCAGGTCGGCCGCGGCCTGGCCCGTGCGGCCCTCCAGGGCGACGGACCGCCGGACGACCACCGCCCCGACGAGGGTCATCACGGCGCCCAGCAGGTGCGTGTCGTCGGTCAGGTCCACGGCGACGATCTGGAACGCCTCGGTCCGCATCCCGACGAGCGTCGCCGGCTTGCCGACCTTCCCCTCGCTGCGGACCCCGAGCTCCTCGACCAGGCCCTCCGCCATCAGCGCGGCGACCATCCCGGAGACGGTCACCCGGGTCAGCCCCGTGCTGCGGGCGATGTCCGCGCGGGACGCGGGGCCGATGTGGAACAGGTGCGCGAGCACCAGCGACCTGTTGTGCGCACGAGCGTGCTCCGGCAGCACCTTGCCCGTCGGACGCAGGGCCCGACCGACTCCGTGTGCTGCCGCGAGGGGCTGCGTGGTCGCTGTCACGTTTGTTAGTAGACCTTCCTTACAAATCCGTGTCAACGCTTCGGTGTGACCGTGACCACATCGTGATCCGACGTTCACCTGGTTGACTCATGGGACGTCCGAGGCCCGTCGACGGGCGCGGACGCGGGGAACAGCCCGCCGGGTCGATGCGTTCGCATGATCATGGAACTCGGCTTCTACACGTTCGGCGACGTCCACCCGGATCCGGTCAGCGGTGCGACGGTCTCCCCCGGGCAGCGGCTGCGCGAGGTGCTCGAACGCATCCGCCTGGCCGAGGAGGTGGGCCTGGACTACGTGGGGATCGGCGAGCACCACCGCCCCGACTACGCCATCTCCTCACCGTCGACGGTGATCGCGGCGGCGCTCGCGCAGACGTCCCGGATCACGGTCGGCAGCGCGGTGACCGTGCTGTCCACCGAGGACCCCGTGCGGGTGTACCAGCAGTTCACGACGATGGACCTGCTCTCCGAGGGACGCGTCGAGCTGCTGGCCGGCCGCGGTTCGTTCATCGAGTCCTACCCCCTGTTCGGGGCGTCGCTGGACGACTACGACGCGCTGTACGACGAGAAGATCCAGCTGCTCCTGCAGCTCGACGAGGCCGAGCGGATCACGTGGCAGGGGCGGTTCCGGCCGGCGCTGGACGACGCCCTGGTCCTTCCCCGGCCGTCCCGTGAGCACCTGCGCATCGCCGTCGCGACGGGCGGTAACCCGCAGTCGTCGGTCCGCGCCGGGGTGCTCGGGCTGCCCATCAGCTACGCGATCATCGGCGGCCAGCCGGCGCAGTTCGCTCCCCTGGTGGACCTCTACCGGCGGGCGCACGAGCAGTCCGGGCACGACGCGTCGTCGCGGTTCGTGTCCGTGGCCGGCATGGGGTTCGTGGCCGAGGACGGGAAGGCGGCGCGCGACTACTTCTACCCGTACTGGCTGGAGTCGATGCGGCGGATCTCCGCGGAGCGCGGGTTCCCGATGCCCAACCGCATCTCGTACGAGTCGCAGGCATCACCTGGCGGCGCGTACTTCATCGGGGAGCCCGAGCAGGTCGCGGAGCGGATCGTCGCCCTGCACGAGGTGCTGCACCACGACCGGCAGGCGTTCCAGATGGACCTGTCCGGGGTGCCGCAGAGGGAGTCGCTGCGCTCGATCGAGCTGCTGGGGACGAAGGTCGCGCCCCTGGTCAGGGAAGCGCTCGGTCACACCTCGTAGACCCACCCCAGCGCCCCGCGGTGGCGCACCGACTCGCTGGCCCGGACGACCCCCTCCCGCAGCGCCGTGAGGACGTCCTGGCCCGTGGCGAGCGCGGCCGCCGTCGCCCCGTGCAGGACGTCGCCGGCACCGAGCGTGTCGACGACGTCCGCGGCGGCCACCGTCGGCGGCTGCAGGACCTCCGCAGGGCGTCCCACCCGCAGCACCCGCACCGGTCCACTACCGGCGGACTGCGCGACCAGGCTCGGGCCGAGGGTCAGCACGTCCTCGAGCCCTCCCCCGCCCGGCAGGGCGAAGTCCGCCGAGAGCACCGCGTGGTCGACGTGGGCCAACAGGCGGTCCAGCCCCGGCTTCCAGCTGCCGCCGTCCAGCAGGACCGGGATGCCGCGCGCGCGGGCGGCCCGTGCCAGTACATGAGCAGCACGGAGGTGGTGTCCGTCGACGAGCAGCGTCGTCGCGTCCTCGAGCAGGTCTGCCGGCGGCTCGCGCAGGTCCGCGGTGCCGGTCGCATTGACCGACACCACCGCCCGCTCCCCTGTGGCCCGCGTGACCAGCACGGTCGACACCGCTGGTGATCCCGGGCCGGGCGCCAGGTCGACCACCTCGACGCCCGCGGCGACGAGCCCCGCCCGGACGATGTCGGCGACGCTGCCCACCCCGAGCGCGGTGACCAGCACCGTGCGGACGCCGAGCGCGACCGCCGTCGCCGCGGCGTTGGCCGCCGGTCCCCCGAAGGTGACGTCGACGCTGCGGGCGACGACCTTCTCGTCGGCCCCCGGCACGCGGTCGACCACCTGCACGACGTCGAGCGTCGCGAGGCCGCAGCAGACCAGGAGCGGGCTCACGCGACGGGCGCGAGCCGTGCGGCCGGGCGGTCGACCAGCGCGAACGTCGCCGCACCGAGCACGAGGGCCGCGACCGCGACCGCCGGCCACGCGCCCAGCAGGTCCGCGAGCAGGTGGGACGCGACGAAGCACGCGGCACCCACCACGACCACCGCCGCCACCCGCCACCAGCCGGCCGCACGGGCGCGGACCGCGCACCACACGACGCCCGCGACGAGGACGACACCCCCCAGCGCTCGGACGTCGGTCAGCTGCGCGACCGCGAAGGCCAGCACCAGGGTGAGCGCGGCGAGGACGGCCGTGGGCGTGCGCGACATGTCGGCCACCCTAGGACGGACGCCCTGTGCGAGGGGTCGCACCCGGGCAATACGGTGGAGTCATGCCCACCTCGCCGATCGACGCCACGACCACCGCCGCCTGGCAGGAGCTCAGCGTCCACGAGTCCACCCTGACGCCTGACCTGCGCGGCTGGTTCGCCGCCGACCCCGAGCGCGCCGCGCGCCTCACGCTCCCGCTGGCGGACCTCACGGTCGACCTCTCCAAGAACCTGGTCACCGACGAGACGCTCACACTGCTCACCCGGCTCGCCGACGAGGTCGGGCTGGCCGGCCGCCTGCAGGCGCAGCTGCGCGGGGACCACATCAACGTCACCGAGGACCGCGCCGTCCTGCACACCGCCCTGCGTCGCCCCGCCGGCACGCAGCCTCCGCTGGTGGTCGACGGGCAGGACATCGACACCGACGTGCAGGCCGAGCTCACCAAGATGTTCGCGTTCGCGGACAAGGTCCGCTCCGGCGAGTGGACGGGCGTCACCGGCGAGCGGGTGCGCACCGTGGTCAACATCGGCATCGGCGGCTCCGACCTCGGACCGGTCATGGCCTACGAGGCACTCAAGCCGTACGTGCAGGACGGGCTCGAGGTGCGGTTCGTCTCGAACATCGACCCCAGCGACCTGGCCGAGACCGTCACGGGCCTGGACCCGACCACCACGCTGTTCATCGTCGCGTCCAAGACGTTCGGCACGCTGGAGACGCTCACCAACGCGCGGCTGGCCCGGGCGTGGCTCTGGGAGCAGCTGGGCACCGCCGACGACGACGAGTCCCGCAACGCCGCCGTCGCCCGGCACTTCGTCGCGGTCTCCACCGCCCTGGACAAGGTCGCCGCGTTCGGCATCGACCCCACCAACGCGTTCGGTTTCTGGGACTGGGTGGGCGGCCGCTACTCGGTCGACTCGACCATCGGCACCTCGCTGGCCATCGCCGTCGGGCCCAACGCGTTCCGGGAGCTCCTCGCCGGCTTCCACGCCGTGGACGTGCACGTGGCGACGACGCCGTTCGCGCAGAACGTGCCCGTCCTCATGGGCCTGCTCAACGTCTGGTACGTCAACTTCCTCGGCGCGCACACCCACGCGGTGCTCCCGTACGCCCAGCACCTGCACCGGTTCGCCGCGTACCTGCAGCAGCTGACCATGGAGTCCAACGGCAAGTCGGTCCGCTGGGACGGCACCCCCGTCACCACGCAGACCGGTGAGGTGTTCTGGGGCGAGCCCGGCACCAACGGCCAGCACGCGTTCTACCAGCTCATCCACCAGGGCACGCGGCTCATCCCGGCCGACTTCATCGCGGTCGCCAACCCGGCGCACCCCCTGACCGACGGCGGCGTCGACGTGCACGGGCTGTTCCTGGCCAACTTCTTCGCGCAGACCAAGGCGCTCGCGTTCGGCAAGACCGCCGACGAGGTCCGCGCCGAGGGCACGGCCGAGGACATCGTGGCCGCCCGGGTGTTCTCCGGGAACCGCCCCACCACCTCGATCCTCGCACCGGCCCTCACCCCGGGCGTCCTGGGCCAGCTCATCGCGCTGTACGAGCACATCACCTTCGTGCAGGGCGTCGTGTGGGGCATCGACTCGTTCGACCAGTGGGGCGTCGAGCTGGGCAAGAAGCTGGCGCTCGAGATCGCCCCGGCCGTCCAGGGCGACACCGCCGCGCTCGACGCCCAGGACCCCTCCACCCGCGCGCTGATCAGCCGCTACCTGGAGCTCCGCGCCTGACACGCCCCGCCCGCAGCCCGAACGGCTTGCGTGAAGACTTCGTCGCACCAGGCAGGACGAAGTCTTCACGCGAGCACCGTCGACAGCCGGTGAAGGTGGCCTACCAGCAGCTGATCACCGCGGGGGTCGCGTTGCCCGTGCCCTGGAAGCCGAACTCCGTGTAGCCACCGGCTGGGATCGAGCCGTTCCAGGGCGCCGCGGCGAACGTCGTGCTGGTGCCGGTGGTCGTCGGCTGCGAGCTCCACGCGTTCGCCACGGTGCCGTTCGGCAGCTGCAGTGTGACGTGCCAGCCGGTGATCGGCAGCAGGCGGGCGCTGACCCGGACGTTGGCGACGAAACCGCCGGGCCACTGGCTCGCGACGGTGTACGTCGCCGTGCAGCCGCCCGCCGGGGGCATCGTGAAGGTCGGGCTCGGCGACGGGGAGACGGTCGGGGTGCTCGTCGGAGTGCTCGTCGGCGTCGGGGTGCTCGTCGGCGTCGTGCCCGAGAGTGCGGCCGCGAGCGGCGGGTACCAGCGGTCGGCCAGCTTGGCGATGCCTGCGTCGTTCGGGTGCACGCCGTCACTCGTGTCGGTCGCGGCGTTCCATCCCGTCCACTGGTCGACGACCGTGATGGGCGACGCCGCCGTGGTCAGACCGGCCGCCCACGCGGGGATCGCCGCGTTCAGTGCGGCGGTGCGCTGCGGGCACTCGGCGCAGGTGGGCGGCGCCACCGGGATGATCTGCGCGACCAGGATCTTCATGGTCGGCTTGCTGGCGCGCATCTGCTGCACGAGCGTCGTGTACGCCGCGAGGATGTCCTGCGTGCTGCGGTTGCTCCACACGTCGTTGGTGCCGAAGTGCATGACGACGACGTCGGGGTGCGTCGACGCCAACCATCCGACCAGCTGGTTCTGCGCCGCGACGTTCGTCACCAGGAGGCCGCCGTGCCCCTCGTTGTCGCCGTCGTGCGTCACCCCGCAGCCCTGCGCCGGCAGGGTGCCGACCATGTCGATGTCGGTGTAGCCGTTCTGCTGCAGCTTCTGCCACAGGAGCGCGCGCCAGCAGCCGGGTGACCCGGTGATCGAGTCGCCGAGCGCCATGATCCGTACGGGATCCGCCGCGACGGTCGGGCCGGCGAGGGCCAGCGCACCCGTCAGCAGCAGGGCCAGCGCGGCGACGGCGCCGGCCAGTCGGCGTGCGAGCGTGGTCGTCATCGGGGTCCTCCGTCCGCAACCGCACCGCGGATGAGCCGGTCCGGGACGGGCACGCGCCCGCCATCTCGCAGGGTGCTGGTCGGCGGTCTCCCGCGGAGCGCGGCGAATCGTTTCGCCGCGGAACCGCTTCGACACGTCGGCGGACCCCGCACCAGAGTCTGCGTACTCGCCGCGTCGTCCAACCGCGGGCCGGCAGGCTGTAGCCCGGCCGGGCAGTGCCGGATCAGCGGGCCGTCTCCGCGTCGGCGGACCGTCGCCGGGTCCGCCGGCGTCGCCGGGTCGGCGGGCGCCGCCGTCCGGCGGACCGTCGCCGGGTCGACGGGCCGTCGACGGGTCCACGGGCGTCGTCGTCCGACGCGCGCCGCCGGGCCGATCGCCCGTGAGAGGCTCGGGCGGTGGGTGAGGTGACGCGGGCGCGCGTGGACGCGTGGACCTGGGCGGTGCGGCTGTACCCGACGCGGTCGGCCGCCGCGGCCGCGTGCCGTGCCGGTCACGTGCGCGTCAACGGCGACCGTGCCAAGCCCGCGACCATGGTGGTCCCCGGCGACGAGGTGCACGTCCGTGGCGGAGAGCGCGAGCGGATCGTCGTCGTGCAGCGCACGGTGATCAAGCGCGTCGGCGCCCCGGTGGCCGTGGCGTGCTACCTGGACCGCTCCCCCGCGCCGCTGCCCAAGGAGCACGTGGTGCCCGGCGAGCGCGACCGCGGCGCAGGCCGCCCGACCAAGCGCGACCGCCGCCTCATCCAGCGCCTCAAGGGCCGCTGACGCTTCAGCCCGGCGGGGTACGGCCGGCGGGGTACGGCCGGCGGC
Source organism: uncultured Cellulomonas sp. (assembly GCF_963527515.1). Lineage (NCBI taxonomy): Bacteria > Bacillati > Actinomycetota > Actinomycetes > Micrococcales > Cellulomonadaceae > Cellulomonas > uncultured Cellulomonas sp. The sequence goes on from NZ_CAURTV010000017.1 coordinate 36,137, forward strand.
GTCCGCTCGGCGCCGAGCCCTGCTGCCCGGCTGCTCGCCACCGACAGCCCACGGCCCACCGCCCCCGCCCACGGCTGACGGCCCACCGCGAGATCGTCACTTCGCGCCGAGATCGTGCGTTCGAAGTCACGATCTCGGCGCGAAGTCACGATCTCGAGGCGGGCGGTGTGGCTCGCGGGTCGGTCGGCGGTTTGAGGGGTGGGTGCGTCGGTGGTTGACGTCGCCGGGGTCGGAGGGCCGGGGTGTCAGGGGGCGGGCGGCGGGGGGCTGATCCCCAGCTTCGCCGCGAGCGCCATGGCGTCGAAGGGCGCGCGCACCTTGATGTCGTTGTCGAAGTACACGAACACGTCGCGCGCCTCGGCCGGCTCGGCGGGACCGGCCAGCCGCCGCGCACCGGCGGGCTCTCCCCCGGCGGCCCAGGCGCGCACCTTGACGGCCCAGCGGTCGAGGGCGTCGTCGTCGTAGCCGCTGGCGTACAGCTCGGTCTCCCCGTGCAGCCGCAGGTAGACCACGTCGGCCGTGACGTCCTCGATCACCGGCCACCTGCCGGCGGCGTCGGCGACGACCGACCCGATGCCGTGCGCCCGCAGCAGCGCGGGGAACTCGGGCACCTCGAAGCTGGCGTGCCGGACTTCGAGCACGTGCCGCAGCGGGCGGTCGGCGTCGGTCGTGGTCCAGGCGCGGTCGTCCAGGCGCTCGTCGTGCTCGGTGGCCAGCTGCGCGGCGGCGGCGGTGGTGCGGGGCAGGAGGTCGAAGAACTCGGCGAGCCGGTCCGCGTGGAACCCGAGGTTCGGGGGCAGCTGCCACAGGATCGGGCCCAGCTTGGGGCCGAGGGCAAGCACGCCGCTGGCGAAGAAGTTGGCGACCGGCACCCGCACGTCGGCCAGCTTCTTCATGTGCGTGACGAACCGCGGGCCCTTGACCGAGAAGAGGAAGTCGTCCGGAGTCTGCGCCGCCCAGCTCACGTAGCTCTCCGGTCGCTGCAGCGAGTAGAACGAGCCGTTGACCTCGATCGACGTCAGCCGGCGTGAGGCGTACTCCAGCTCCCGGCGCTGCGCGAGCCCCTTGGGGTAGAACACCGAGCGCCACGGCGTGTAGCGCCAGCCGGAGATGCCGGTGCGGATGGTCATGCACCCAGTCTGTCGGCGACGACGCATAGTGGTGAGGTGAGCACCGGCGACGAGGGACGGCTGACGTCCGTCTACCGTCCGCGCGAGCGGGTCGATGTCCGGCTCACGCTCGCACCGCTGCGGCGGGGCGGCGGCGACCCGGCCTGGGTCTTCGCGGCCGACGGCTCGGTCTGGCAGGCGACGTCGACCCCGGACGGTCCCGCCACCCTGCACCTGGTGCTCCGCAACGACGGCATCCACGCGACCGCCTGGGGACCGGGCGCGGACCGTGCGCTGGCGGGTGTGCCGGACCTCCTCGGCGCCCGCGACGACCCCACCGGTTTCGACGCCTCGCGGCACCCGGTCGTCCGTGAGGCGCACCGCGCACGGACGGCCCTGCGCATCCCGCGGTCGGGCAACGTGCTGGAGGCGCTGGTCCCGGCTGTGCTCGAGCAGAAGGTGGTCGGGCTGGACGCGAAGGCCGCCTGGCGTCGGCTCGTCCTGCAGCACGGCGCGCCTGCTCCGGGACCGGCCCCCGCGGGCATGCGGGTACCGCCGACGGCCGCGGGCTGGCGCGCCGTGCCGGTGTGGGACTGGCGACACGCCGGCGTGGAGGAGACGCGGGCGAGCACGGTCCAGCGGGCTGCCGTGGTGGCCCACCGGTTGCAGGAGGGCGCCGACCTGCCGCTCGACGAGGCGCGTCGACGCCTGCTCACCGTCCGGGGCATCGGCCCGTGGACGATCGCCGAGATCGCGTCCCGGGCGCTCGGCGACGCCGACGCGGTCTCCGTCGGCGACTACCACCTGGCGCACCTGGTCGGCTGGGCCCTGACGGGCCGGCGTACCGACGACGACGGCATGCTGCGGCTGCTCGAGCCGTGGGCCGGGCACCGGCAGCGGGTGATCCGCCTCATCGAGCTCACCCAGGCGGCCCGCGCACCCCGCTTCGGACCGCGCATGCCACGCGCCCGACCCCTGCGCTGACAGACTGCTCGGCGGATCGTGTCGATCTGCGCCTCGCAGGATCGTCCACCAGATGACGGACCGTTCGACCACCCACCTGGAGGACCCATGCGTTTCCTGCTGCTCGTCTGCGACGACCCGACGGCCGAGACCTACCGTCCCGCGGACGACAACATCGCCGACTGGGTGGCGGAGAACGACCGCCGCGGGCTCGGCGTGATCGGCGACAGGCTGCGACCGGTGGAGGATGCCCGCACGGTGCGGGTGCGCTCCGGGCAGCTGCTGGTGACGGACGGCCCGTTCGCGGAGACGCAGGAGACCATCGCCGGGTTCGACGTGCTCGAGTGCGCCGACCTGGACGAGGCGCTCGAGCGGGCGGCGGCGCACCCGATGGCCCGCTTCGGCCGCATCGAGGTCCGCCCGTTCTGGCCCCTCGAGCTCTGAGGGCGCCGTCTCCTGGCAGCGAAAGGTGTCGACCCCGCCGGGTCGCACCGCACACACTGTGCAGACCGTCCGCGCCGACCTCGTCGGCCGCGCCACACACCCTTCCCTCCCATCCCGAGGTGCACCGCTGTGACCGACGAGACCCTGACCACCACCCGCCCTCCCTCGGACGAGGCGGACGCGACCCGTGCGCGGGACCGCCTGGCCGTCCGGCTCCTGCTGATCTCGACGTTCGTCGTCATCCTCAACGAGACGGTGATGGGCGTCGCCCTGCCGCGTCTGATGTCGGACCTGGCGATCCCCGCCAGCACCGCGCAGTGGGTGACCACGGCGTTCATGCTCACCATGGCGATCGTCATCCCGGTGACCGGCTTCGTGATCCAGCGGTTCACCACCCGGACCACGTTCCTCGCCGCGATGACCCTGTTCAGCCTGGGCACCGCGATCTGCGCGCTGGCGCCCGGCTTCGACGCCCTGATCGTCGGTCGCGTCGTGCAGGCCACCGGGACGGCCATCATGCTGCCGCTGCTCATGACGACGGTCATGACAGTGACGCCGCCGGAGAGCCGCGGGCGCACGATGGGCAACATCTCCATCGTCATCTCCGTCGCCCCGGCGCTCGGTCCGACCCTGTCGGGCCTGGTCCTGAGCGTGCTGGACTGGCGGTGGCTGTTCGCCCTCGTCCTGCCGATCGCGCTCGGCTCGCTGGCGCTCGGCGCGGTCCGGCTGCCCAACCTGACCGAGACCCGCAGCGCGCGGGTGGACATCGCCTCGGTCATCCTGTCGGCCGTCGCGTTCGGCGGGATCGTCTACGGCCTCAGCGGGCTCGGCGCGGCGGCGACCACCGGCATCTCGACGACGACCTGGCTCTCGCTCGGGGCGGGTGCGGTCGCGCTGGTGGTCTTCGTCCTGCGCCAGCTGCGCCTGCAGAGGATCGACGACGCCCTGCTGGACCTGCGCACGTTCTCCTCGTCCACGTTCACCATCTCGGTGGGCGTGATGGCGATCAGCATGATGTCGCTGTTCGGGACCCTGATCCTGGTGCCCCTGTACGCGCAGACGGTGCTCGGGCTCGAGGCGCTGCAGACCGGCCTGCTGCTCCTGCCCGGCGGTCTGCTCATGGGCCTGCTGGCGCCGAGCGTGGGACGCGCCTACGACCGGTTCGGCCCGCGTCCCCTCCTGGTCCCCGGCGCGGTCGTGGTGAGCGCGAGCGCGTGGGGGTTCACCCTGCTCACCGCCGCCAGCTCGCCCTGGCTCATGCTCGCGTGCCACGTCACTCTCAGCGCGGGCCTGGCCCTGATGTTCACGCCGCTGTTCACCTCGGCGCTGGGCTCGCTGCCGCCGCACCTGTACTCGCACGGCAGCGCCATGGTCGGCACGGTGCAGCAGGTGGCGGGTGCGGCCGGCACCGCGCTGTTCGTCACCGTGCTCACCGCGCAGAGCGCCACCCTGCTGGCCGGCGGCGCCGGCACGGTGAGCGCCACGGCGGGCGGGATCCACGCCGCGTTCCTGGTCGGAGCAGGGATCTCCCTCGCGGCGATCCCGGCCGCGTTCTTCGTGCGGGCCGCCCCGTCCGGGCACGGGGCCGGGACCGACGACGCGGCGGAGGTCCTCGCCCACTGAGTACGCTGGAGGCCCCCGGCCGGACCACGCCGGGGGCCACCCGCAGCCCCTCAGGAGGCCGTCCATGAGCTACCCGGTGATCGAGCCTCGCGAGGACGACGGCAAGGCGACCCCCGCGCGCATGCTCAGCGTCGTCTTCCCCGCGCTCCTGTTCGTGCTGGGCATGGCCCTGTTCGCGGTGGCGTTCAACGTCGGCGAGTGGGGTGCCTGGGCGTTCGGCGGCGCGATCCTCGCGATCACGCTGGCCTTCGCCATCCCCACCACCATCCTGCCGGCCCTCGAGGACCGCGCCTGAGGATCAGCCCTCCGACCGACGCCACCACCTGCGGCGCTCCCGGACGGGTGCCGGGGGCGTGCTCTGCGGCGGCCGGCGCCGCGCGTGCCACTGCCGCACCTCCGACTCGACGTCCCGCAGGGGCGTGACCACGGGCGGTCCGCCGAGCAGCTGACGACGCGCCGAGACGATCCGCGCGTTGAACTCGTCGAGCGCCGCTCGCACGTCGGCCTCGTGGTGCAGCCGGTCCAGCCGCTCCTGCAGCACGGGGTCGTCCTTGCGCAGCTGGATCGCCTCGGGCAGGACTCCCGTGATCTGCTCCCGCTCGATCAGCGCCTTGAGCCACCAGTCCGGGTCGTGCCCGGCTCCGATGCCGGGGATCGGCTTGCCGGCCAGCGGCAGGTCGTCGAACTCCCCGCGGGCGATCGCCTGGTCGACGACCACGTCGACCCACAGATGCCGGTTCTCCATCCGCCCGGGCGGGCGGTCCGGCTCCGCCTCGTCAGGCCGGCGGTCCCGCTCCACGCGGTACCGGGCGGCGTCGCGCACCGGGTCGTGCTCGGGCATCGTCACCTCCGGGGGGTCGTCGTCACCACGGTACGACGTGCCGCGCGCGTCGTCAGCGGGGCAGCCGGAGCTCGGCCCGCAGCCCGCCGAGGTCGGCCTCGCCGAGCACCACGTCGCCGCCCTGCTCGCGCGCGATCTCCCGGGCGATCGCCAGCCCCAGCCCGCTGCCGCCCGCGTCCCTCTCCCGTGCGTCGTCCAGCCGCACGAAGCGCTCGAACACGCGCTCGCGGTCGGCTGCGGCCAGGCCGGCACCGTCGTCGTCCACCCGGACCCGCCCGTCCGACACGACGACCTCCACCCGGTCGGCTGCGTGCCGCACGGCGTTGTCGACGAGGTTGCGCACCACCCGGCCGACCCCCGCCCGGTCGCCCCGGGCGTGCCCGGCACCGGTGACGACGACGGGTACCGGACCTCCCGGCCGCACGACGTCCCGGGCGATCACTGCGAGGTCGAGATCGTCGACGACCGACGGCGTCGACCCGACGCGTGCCAGCAGCAGCAGGTCGTCCACCAGCGCCTGCATGCGCAGCACCTCACCCTCGAGGTCCGCCGCCAGCTCGTCCTGCCGGTAGGTGGTCGGGTGCGCGCGTGCCACCTCGATGCTGGTCCGCAGGGCGGCGAGCGGCGAGCGCAGCTCGTGGGCGGCGTCGGCCACGAACGTCCTCTGCCGCGCGGCGCCCGCCTCGAGCCGGTCCAGCATCGAGTTGAGGGTGCGGGCCAGCGCCCCGAGCTCGTCGTCGCGCGGGGGGACGGGCAACGAGCCGGGTCCGCCCGACGACGCCACCCGTGCGGCTCCCCGGCGCAGCTCCTCGACCGGCCGCAGCGCGCGGCCGAGGATCAGCCAGACCCCCAGACCCAGCGCGAGCGTGAGGAGCGGGACGACGACCACGAGCGCGACCCGGAGCGCGTCCAGCACGCCCTGCACCTCGGTGAGCGGCACGCTCGCGACGACAGTCGCCGGCTCGTCGCGGAACGTCGTCGTCCGCACCGCGACCCGGGCCACGTCGTCGTACGCCGTCTCCTGGGTCCTGGTGGCACCGACCAGCTCCCGCACGACGTCGGCCGGCAGGACCGGCAGGGTCCGGCTGGCGGTCGGTGAGGTGGCGAGCACGGCGCCGTCGGCGTCGAGGAGCTGCACGATCTCGCCCGGCTCGGCCACGGGCAGGGTCTCCGGGAGGCGGTCGTCGGCCGCGAGGGCGGCCACGGTGGCGACGCGGTCGCGCACCACCTGGTCGAGGGCGTCGACCCGGGTGTCCCGCAGCACGACCGTGAGCAGGATCGCCCCCACGACCAGCGCCACGCAGACCGCCCCGGAGGCCAGCAGCGTCAGCCGCAGCCGCAGCGAGCCACCCCGCACCCGCTCCGCCACCGTCAGCCGGCCACGCGGTACCCGGCGCCCCGGACCGTCTCGACCACGTCCCGGCCCAGCTTGCGGCGCAGGTAGCCCACATACACCTCGACGACGTTGACGTCCTCGCCCGTGCCGTCCCACACGTGGTCGCGCAGCTCGACCTTGGCCACCACCCGGTCGGCGTGGTGCATGAGGTACTCGAGCAGCGCGAGCTCGCGGGTGGTCAGGGCGACCGTCTCCCCCGCCCGGGTGACCCGGCGGGTGGCGGGGTCGAGCGCGAGGTCGCCGACCGTGAGGACCGGCGGGCGCACCTGCCCCTGGCGCCGGAGCAGGGCACGCAGCCGGGACACCAGCACGACGAACGCGAAGGGCTTGGTCAGGTAGTCGTCGGCCCCCACGTCCAGGCCGTCGGCCACGTCGTACTCGCCGTCCTTGGCGCTGAGCATGAGCACCGGCGTCCACACGTCCCGCGCGCGCAGCTCGGTGACGACGTCGTAGCCGTTGCGCCGCGGGAGCATGACGTCGAGCACGATCGCGTCGTACCCGTCCTCGGCGGCCATCTGCAGGCCGCTCTCGCCGTCGTAGGCGACGTCGACCGCGAAGCCCTCCGCGGTCAGCCCGCGGTGCAGGGCGCGCACCAGCCCGCGCTCGTCGTCGACCACCAGGACCCGCATGTCCTGAGCATCGCACCCGCCGGCGACGGTCGGCCTCCCGTGCTCTCAGCGTGCCCTCAGCAGGGACGATGCACAGTGGAGCCATGAACGAGTCCCGTGCCATGTCTCCCCGTACCCGCTGGGCCGTGCCGGTCGTCGCCGCCGTGGCCGTCGGCCTGGCCTTCGTCGCGCCGCCGCTGTTCGCCTCGGCCGACGACGCCGGCCTGCCGACCATCACCCCCGAGGAGCTGGCCGCCCAGGTGGTCGCCGCCGAGCCGGCCCCGCTGTCCGGCACGGTGGTCTACACGGCGCGGCTGGGCCTGCCGGAGATCCCGTTCGGGGCGGTCGGCGGCGCGGACCCGATCAACCTGCTGGGCGGCAGCTCGACGCTGCGCGTGTGGTCGGACGGCGACGAGCGCTCCCGCGTGGCCCTGCTCGGTCCGACCTCGGAGTACTCGGTGGTGCAGGACGGGCCCGAGGCGTGGACGTACTCGAGCAGCGACGACGCGGTCGTGCACTACCGCCTGAGCGAGGCGGACGAGGCCCGGTTCGCGCAGCTGCAGGAGCAGGCCGAGGCGGGCGAGCTGCCCGTGCAGAGCGACCTGCCGACGCCCGAGGAGGCCGGCCGTCAGGCGGTGGGACTGGCCCGGACTTCCTCGACCGTGACGCTCGACTCGCAGACCGAGGTGGCCGGGCGCGCGGCGTACCAGCTGGTGGTGACGCCGACGAGCACCACCACCCTGGTCGGCAGGATCGTGGTGGCCGTGGACGCCGAGACCTCCACCCCGCTGCGCGTGCAGGTGTGGAGCAAGGCCGACACCCAGACCCCCGCGCTCGAGCTCGGGTTCACCGACGTGACGTTCGCGACGCCCGCCGACTCCGTGCTCGCGTTCTCGGCCCCGGCCGGCTCGTCGACGCGTGACGTCGTGGTGCCGCTGCCCGAGGCGCCGACCCAGGCTCCCGCGACCGCGGACGGCACCGAGCTGCCCGAGGGCGTGACCGTCACCGGCACCGGCTGGGACACCGTCGTGCAGGCGTCGGGCCTGGACGTCGCGGCGCTCGTGGCAGGCGACCCCACGGCGGCCGCCAACCTGCCCGGCGTCGACAAGACGTTCGGCTCGCAGGGTGCGGCGGACCTGTACTCCGAGTTCGTCCCCGAGGAGGGCTCGGGCTCCCCGATGGGCGACCTCGACACCACCGCGCTGTACGACACGCTGACCACGCCGGTGCCCGAGGGGCGGCTGCTGTCCTCCGCGCTGCTGTCCGTGCTGATCACCGACGACGGCCGCGTGCTGGCCGGCGCGGTGCCCGGCGCCACGCTGCAGGCCCTGGCCGCTCAGTGACCGTGGCGGACCGGACGACCGGAGCCGCGCCCTCAGGTGCGGCTTCGGCCGCGTCCGACGACCTGGCGATCCGGACCGAGCAGCTGACCAAGCGGTTCCGGTCCGGGCAGGTGGCCGTCGCCGGCATCGACCTGCGCGTCCCGCGCGGAGCGGTGTACGGGTTCATCGGGCCCAACGGCTCCGGCAAGACGACGACCATCCGGATGCTGCTGGGGCTGGTGCGGCCGACCAGCGGTCGCGCGCACCTGCTGGGCGGCGCGATGCCGGAGGCCGGCGCGGACGTGCTCCCGCGCGTGGGCGCCCTCGTGGAGGGCCCCGCGTTCCACCCGTACCTCACCGGTCGCGCGAACCTCGGCCGGCTCGACGCCAGCGATGCCACCGCGGACCCGCGCACGGCCCGGCAGCGCGCCGACGAGGCGCTCGAACGCGTGGGACTCGGCGCGGCAGCGGGCAAGCCGTACCGGCAGTACTCGCTCGGCATGAAGCAGCGCCTCGGACTGGCCGCGGCGCTGCTGCGACCCCGCGAGCTGCTGGTGCTCGACGAGCCGACCAACGGGCTCGACCCGCAGGGCACCCGCGAGGTGCGCCACCTGGTGCGCGAGCTGGCCGACCAGGGCGCCACCGTGCTGGTCTCGTCGCACCTGCTGGCGGAGATTGAGCAGGTCTGCTCGCACGTCGGGATCATGAGCGGCGGCCACCTGCTGCTGCAGGGCGACCGCGCAGAGCTGACCGCGCGCGGCCTGCCCCGGTTGTCCGTGCAGACGTCCGTGGACCACGTCGGAGCCGCTGCGGAGGTGCTGACCGGTCTGGGACTGACCGACGTCCGGGCGGAGGGCGTCACGGTCTCCGCGCTGCTGGGCGGGGTCCCGCCGGAGAAGGTGTCCGCGGCGCTGGTGCACGCCGGCATCGACCTGCTGGGCCTCGAGGTCCGCCGGCCGAACCTCGAACAGATCTTCGTCGAGCTGACCGGGGAGGGCTTCGATGTCGCTCGCTGAGCTGGCCCCGCCCGTGCCACGACGAGGCTCGCTGCTCCGGCTCGTCCGCAGCGAGCTGCGCCTCGTGCTGGGCCGCCGCCGCAACCTGGTCCTGCTGACCGGCCTCGCGCTCGTCCCGCTGCTGCTGGGCACCGTGCTCTTCCTCTCCCAGGACACCGCACTCGACGGGCAGGGGCCCGGGTTCGTCGGCCGGGTCACCGGCAACGGGCTGTTCCTCGTCGTCGCGTCGCTGTTCCTGTGCCTGCCGTTCCTGCTGCCGCTGACCATCGGGATCGCGTCCGGGGACGCCATCGCCGGCGAGGCGTCGGCCGGCACCCTGCGCTACCTGCTCACCGTCCCGGTCGCACGCGGCCGGCTGCTCGCGGTCAAGGCCGTCGGCGCGCTCGCGTTCGCCGCGTCGGCGGTGACGGCCATCGCGGTGGTCGGGATCGTCGCCGGGGCGGCGTTCTTCGGGCTGCGGGAGATCACGCTCCTGTCCGGCACCACCGTGCCCCTGGGCGACGGCGTCCTGCGCATCGCCGCGGTCGTCGTCTACGTCGGGCTCTCGATGACCGGCCTGGTGGCCGTCGGGCTGTTCTTCTCGACGCTCACCGAGGTACCCGTCGGCGCGATGGCCGCCACCGTGGTCACCGCGATCGTCTGCGGCGTCCTCGACCAGCTGCCGCAGCTCGCGACGATCGCCCCCGCGCTGCTCACCCACCACTGGCTGGACTTCGCGGAGTTCCTGCGGCTCGAGCCCGACTGGGGGGTGCTCGGTCAGGGCCTCGCCCTGCAGGGCGCGTGGGTGGTGATCTTCGGGGCGCTGGCGTGGAGCCGGTTCACCACCGCGGACGTGTCGAGCTGACGTAGTGTCCGGCCATGGGACGACCGGGTGACCTGCTCGAGGTCGAGCTGGAGGACCCGTCCGATCCCGACCGGCCCACCCCGCGACAGCATCGACGGCGGTGGTGGCTGGTCGTCGGCGTCACGGCGGTCGCGTCGGCGCTCGTCGTCACGCAGTGGGTGGTGGACGCCCGTGAGAACGCCGCGGTGGCTCGCCTCGCCCAGGTACCCGGAGTCCTCGCGCCGGTCGACGACGTGCTCGAGGTCGTCGGCACCCTGACGCCGCAGGACACGGCCACGCTCACCGGCGAGGCGTACGGGGTGCTGCTCCGCGGCGAGGACGGTGCGCAGAGCTACCGCTGGTACGAGCCCGCCGACGAGGGTCCCGGCTGGACAGCACCCCTGGTCGGTGACCCCGCCCGGGCAGTGGACCCGGTGGATCCGCTGGCCGGTACGCGCTGCGTGCCGGACGCGCTGCGGGGCAAGCCACGCCGCGTCGTATGCCTGGTCAGGGACGGCGGGTGGACGGGCTCCGACGAGCTGCGCACGATCACCACCGAGGTGGTCGTCCTCGACACCGCCGACGGGTCGGTCCTGGCCCGGTGGCCGCTGGAGCGCGGGACCGAGCTCACCACCCTCCCCGGAGACGTCGCGGTCGTCGGGCTCGCCGTCCGCTTCACGTCGCTCGTCGTCACCGCCTACGACGCGCTCACCGGGCACGAGCTCTGGACGTATGAGGAGCCGTGGGCGGACGGGATCGGCGACCTGGACCTGTTCCGCGCGGGCGACCTCGTCGGGATGGCGGGGCCGACCGGGGAGCTGACGCTCCTGTCCCCCGACGGCGTCGTCGTCCGGGACGGCATCTCGGGATGGGGCTGGGAGTCGGACCCCCGCGACGGAGCCCTCATCCTGCGCGGCCAACCGCCCGAGAGCACCTGGCGGACGACCCTCGTGGCACGCGACGGCGACCCCGACGCCGACGTGACGTTCGACGGGGACCTCCTGCGTCCTGTCGTGGACGACGGGAGCGCGCCCGGTCTCTTGCTCACCGGCGACGTCGCCGTGCACGCGTGGGACGCCGGCACGGGTGCCGCGCGGTGGACGACCGACGTGTGGTCGACGACCACGGCGCTCGTGCTGCGCGGACGGGTGTTCGTCACGACGGCCCGTGAGCTGGTCGCGCTCGACGGGCGGTCCGGACGGGTGCTCTGGCGCAGTGCGGGGGCGCCCGGGCTCACCCCCTCGACCCTGCTCACCGACGGTGAGCACGTCCTCGTCGCGCTGGAGCGCACCAACGCCGACGCCGTCCCGGCCGTCGTCGCCTACGACCCGGCGAGCGGCACCGAGGTGCTCCGGGCGCCGTACCCGGACGGGGTGATCGAGGTCGGCGCGCTCGGCCGGACGCTGATCGGTCGGGACGCTGCCAGCGGCGAGCAGGTCGAGCTCGGCTGACCCTCGTCCGCTCAGGGCAGAAGCGGCCCGACGCCGACCGAGGAGGTTCGCGGGCTAGCGTGGCGGGAGCACCCGACACACACCGGAGGACGCGATGACGACCCACCTCGAGCACCGGCCCGAGCCGCTGCTCCGCCGGCTCGTCGGCGCCGTGCTGCGTGAGCAGCGGGAGCGCCAGCACCGGACGCTGCGGGACGTGGCAGGCGACGCCCGCGTCTCGGTCGCCTACCTGTCCGAGGTGGAGCGCGGTCGCAAGGAGGCGTCGTCCGAGGTGCTCGCCGCCGTCTGCCGCGCGCTCGGGCTGCGCCTCGTCGACCTGGTGGGCACCGCGCACGCCCGGCTTGCGCTCACCGAGGGGCGCGTCGTCGTGGACCTGACGGCACCCGCGGACCGCGCCCTCGCCGCGTCCGAGCGGCACGAGCTCGCGAGCGTCACCACGCTCACCGCTCGCGCGGCCGCACCGACGCCGACCGGTCAGGTCGGCGCGGTGCTCCTCCTCGCGGCCTGACGCGTCAGCCGATCGCCTTCAGCGTCGTCACCACCCGGTCCGCCAGCCCGTAGTCGACCGCCTGCTGCGCGGTGAGGATCAGGTCGCGTTCGGTGTCCGTGCGCAGCTTGGCCAGCGGCTGGCCCGTGTGCCGGTGCAGGATCTCGTCCACCTGCTCGCGCAGCCGGGCGATCTCCCGGGCCTGGATCTCCAGGTCCGCCGCGGTCCCCTCTCCCCCGCCGGACGGCTGGTGCAGCAGGACGCGGGCGTGCTCGAGGACGTGCCGGTTGCCGGGCGTCCCGGCGGCGAGCAGGACGGCCGCCGCCGACGCCGCCTGACCGAGGCAGAAGGTGGCCACGGTCGGCTTGATGTACTGGATCGTGTCGTAGACGGCCAGCAGCGCGGTGATCGAGCCGCCCGGCGAGTTGATGTACAGGTGGATGGGCGAGTCCTGGCTCTCCGACTGCAGGTGCAGCAGCTGCGCGATCACCACGTTGGCCACGCCGTCGTCGATCTCGGTGCCCAGGAAGATGATCCGGTCGGTGAGCAGCCGCGAGTAGACGTCGGACGCGCGCTCCCCGGTCGGCCGCTGCTCGATCACCACGGGGATCGTGTACTGGCCGGTCATCACAGGCCCGCCCGTCGCAGGTTCGCGTCCGGCCGCACGTCGTCCAGGTGCTCGACCACGCGGTCGATGAACCCGTACGCCAGCGCCTCCTCGGCGGTGAACCACGCGTCGCGGTCGGCGTCCCGCTCGATCGTCTCGACCGACTGTCCCGTGTGCTCCGCGGTCAACGCCTGCATGGTGCGCTTCACGTGCGCCATGTTCTGCGCCTGGATCGCGATGTCGATCGCGGTCCCGCCGATGCCACCGGACGGCTGGTGCATGAGGACGCGCGAGTGCCGCAGCGCGTACCGCTTTCCCGGTGTGCCCGCGCTGAGCAGGAACTGGGCCGCGCTCGCCGCCAGCCCCATCGCGAGCGTGGCGACGTCGTTGGGGATGAGCCGCATGGTGTCGTACATGGCCAGCGCCGCGCTCACGGAGCCACCTGGGGAGTTGATGTAGAGGGCGATGTCGCGGCGCGGGTCCTCCGCGGAGAGCAGGAGCAGCTGGGCGCAGACGCGGTTGGCGATCGTGTCGTCGACCTCCTGGCCGAGCACCACGATGCGCTGGTGCAGCAGCCGCGTAGACAGGTCGTCGTCGAACGGGCGGGCGAGCGGTGGTGCCGTGGCCATGGGTGCCTCCGTGGGGTGTGGCTGGTTCTTCGACCGTGGCACGGCGCCGACGCCGGCGGGCCCCCGGTCTGCCGTGGGCGGATCTGCCGACGGCAGACATCGGCTACTTGCCAACTTGGAAAGTTGGATCCATACTTTCCGACATGGAAAGCAACCCGCCCCCGGCCGGACCCGACGACCCGCGCGCGGCGCTGGGGGTGGCCGACGACGCGCGCCGACGACTGACCGCCGGTCTGCGGCTGCCCACCGGCTTCCTCCCGGTGCTCGCGGCCGCGGTCGCGGTCCAGCTGGGCACCGCCGCCTACGGCATCGCCGCGCAGACCGTGTCCGGGCTCGCCGTCGTGCTGGCCGGGCTGGCGGTCTTCCTAGGTGCTGCGGCGCTCCTGCTGCACCGGTTCAGCCGGGTCAACGGGGTTCGCGTCGACGGTCTGGCCAGCCAGGTCGTCCTCGCGTCCGGGGCAGGCGCGTCGCTCGTCTACCTCGGTGCGTTCGCCGGCGGGACCTGGGCCGCGTTCGAGTCGCAGTGGTGGCTCGTCGCGCTCGCGGCCGCGGTCGGAGGGATCGGCTGTGCGCTCGGCACCCGCCACTGGTGGCGGACCTACCGGCACGACCCTGCCGCCCATGCGCGGGGAGCCTCCCCCCGGGTGCTCGCCACGCTCGCCGTGATCGCGTGCGTCGGCTTCGCGGTGCTCCTGGCGGTCGGCTGATGGTCGGGCTCGACCCGCTGATCCACGCCCCGACGCGGTTGCAGCTCGTCACCACGTTGTCCGCGGTGTCCGAGGCGGAGTTCGCGACGCTGCGCGCCGCGCTCGACGTCAGCGACTCGGTGCTGTCGAAGCACGTCTCGGCGCTGGTGGACGCGGGGTACCTGCGCAGCCGCAAGAGCTCGCACGCCGGGCGCCGGACGACGTGGGTGGGGCTGACCGATGTCGGCAGGCAGGCGCTGCGCGACCATGTCGCGGCGGTGCGGCGGCTGATCGACGCGGTGGAGTGACGGCTAGCCTCGACGGGTGCCCGGAACCCGGCTGGAGCTGCGCGCCGACTGCGCCCGCTGCGTGGGCCTGTGCTGCGTGGCGCTGCCGTTCGCACGGTCCTCGGACTTCGCGTTCGACAAGCCGGCCGCCGACCCGTGCCGCCACCTGGCCGACGACTTCCGGTGCGGCATCCACGCGACCCTGCGGGAGAACGGCATGCCCGGCTGCACCGCGTACGAGTGCTTCGGTGCCGGGCAGCACATCACGCAGGGCACGTTCGCCGGACGCAGCTGGCGGGAGGACCGGACCCTCGCGCGCCAGATGTTCGCCGCCTTCCCCGTGATGCGCCACCTCCACGAGCTGCTCTGGTACCTCACCGAGGCGCTGGCCCTGCCCGCGGCGGCGCCGGTCTACGAGGACCTGGCCAGCGTGCGCGACGCACTGTCGGTGGTGGCCGACGCCGACCAGTCGGCGCTGCGGGAGGTGGACGTGGCCGGGTGGCGCGCCCGGGTGGGTCCCCTGCTGGAGCGGGCGAGCGCCCTCGCCCGTGCCGACCGGCCCGGACCGCGGCACCGCGACGCGGACCTCGTC